>NZ_JBHYKM010000164.1:0-13316 GCF_042741435.1 Streptomyces sp. NPDC058955
GTTCCCCCTGCGTCCCCCTGACGCGTCCCCCGCGGGTCGTCCCCCTCGGGCCGTCAGCCCCGGGCGCGGGCGCGCGAGCGGGTCAGGGCGAGGGCGGCGCCGCCGGCGAGGACGAGCGCGAGGGCGCCGCCCGCGATGTACGGGGTGGCGGAGCTGCCGCCGGTCTCGGCGAGGTTCTGGGTCGGGGTGGAGCCGCCGTTGTTGGTGGTGATGCCGCCGTCGTCCTTCGGCTCGGTGGGCCGCGGCGAGGGCTGCTCGCTCGGCTTCTCGGTGGGCCGCTCCGTCGGCTCCTCGGTCGGCTGCTCGGTGGGCTCCTGGGTCGGCTGCTCGGTGGGCCGCTCCGTCGGCTTCTCGGTCGGGGCCGGGCCGTCGGGCGTCTCGCAGGTGGCCTCGGCGAGGGTGACGGTGCCCTTGACCTTGGCGACGCCGAGGTTGAGCGGGTTGACCTCGACGTCGAGCTCCAGGGCGGTGGCGGCCGCGGTGCGGGTGGTGGTGCTGGTGCGGGAGAGGTCGAGCGTGATCCGGCCGACGGCGGGCACGACGAGCTCGGTGCGGCCGCCCGCGGTGAGGGTGACCTTCTTGCCGAGGGCCTGGACGTGGCCGAGGACGTTGGACTCGGCGACCGGCTTCTTCCCGGCCTCGCAGACCGCCTTGGAGGTGACCTTCTCGACCTCGACGATGGCGAGCGAGGGCAGGCCGGGGACGTGGACGCGGGCCTTGGCGAGGTTGACGTACCCCTCGGCCTTGCGCTCGTCGACGGTGGCGGTCGAGGTGGCGACGTCGGCGGCGAGGATGTCGATCGGCTGTCCGCCCTCCGCGCCCTGCACCTTCACGCTGAGCGCGGTCTTGTTCTCGCTCTCCGGCGCCTGGACCTCGTTGAGGGAGGCGCGGACCGGGATCTTCACGGCCTCGCCGAGGAGGCCGACGTCGAGTCCGGTGCGGAGCACGACGGCGCCGGCCCTGCCCTCGCGGCGCTCGCCGTCCGTGGCCTGCGCCGGGGCCGCGAGGAGCACGGGGCCGACGGCGAGGGCGACGACGGTCGCGGCGGCGGCGCTGCGGCGGACGGGCGCGCGGAAGGTGTTGCTGTTCAAGATGGTGGAACCCCCACAGAAGACATGGCGTCGCCGGCCGCTCACCACGGGGACGGTGGGTCGAAGCGGCGGCGGCGACTTGAGACACCGGAATCTTTACGCACGGAGAGTGAACCGACAGTCGCCTGGCGTGAGTTCACTCCAAAGGGGGGTTTCCGTGTTCATTTTCGATTCTTTACGACACAACCGTTCCCGGGCGCCCCGCGTGTTTCGTACGGGGGACTCCGTCCGGGGGACGGCAGGGCTCCGGACGGGAAAGAGAAACGATCCGCGCCCCGGCGGGGTCACGGATCGTCAACATCGCGCCCGGCGGCGGAACGGTTCAGCTCGCCCGCCAGTAGCCGAGCGCGTGCACCCGGTCCTTGGGCAGCGCCAGCTCCTTGCGGGCGTACCCGGCGAGCGCGCGGGTGGTCGCGGTGTCGCAGGCGATCCACACGTACGCCTCCGGCCCGGCGAGCGCGGGCAGTTCGGCCCGCACCCGCTCGACGAGGGCGGCGCCGGCCCGCTGCCGGGGCACCCGGCGCAGCTCGTGGCGGTCCGGGTCGACGCGGAAGGGCAGCTCCTCGTCGGAGGCGTGCCGGGTCTCGAACCAGATGGTGGCCGGGAGGTCCGGGTGCGCGTCGAGCAGCGAGTTGACGGCCGGCAGCGAGGCCGGGTCGCCGACCACGAGCAGCCGCTCGGGCCGGGGTTCGGGGGTCTCGAAGCCGGTGCCCTGGAGGGTGGCCTCGACGGTGTCGCCGGGGGCGCAGCCGCGCGCCCAGTGGCTGGCGGGGCCGTCGTGGAGGGCGAACTCCAGGCTGAAGGTGCCGGCCTCCGGGTCGGGGTCGACCAGGGTGTAGCCGCGCTGGTGCGGCTTGCCCGCGTTCTCGAACCAGATCCGCACCCACATCGTGGGGTGCACCCCGGCGACGGCGAGCAGCCCGCCGTCGGTGAAGTGGACCCTCCGGTAGTCCTCGGTGACCCGCTCGGCCCCCGTGACGGTGAACGTGAAGTCCTTGGCGCCCATCAGCTTCAGGACCGCGCCCTGCCACCCGTGACCCACCGCGTGCTCCTCCCCCCGACCCATGGGTTACCTTGGGTCGACGATCAATTTAGGTCAGCCTAACCTAACGACATCTGGAAGCACACGGACGGGATCGGAACGGGTGAGCATCGAGGTCTACCGGGACGCGTACGGCGTCCCCCATCTGCGCGCCGCGGACCCCGCGGAACTCGCCTTCGCGCAGGGCCGGGTCACCGCCCACGACCGCGCCTGGCAGCTGGAGGTCGAGCGGCACCGCGCCCGGGGCACCACGGCCGCCTTCCTCGGCGCGGCCGAGACCGGCTGGGACGTCTTCGTGCGGCGCGCCCGGCTCGCCGACACCGCGCGCCGCTGCCTGGCCCGGCTCGCGGAGACCGACCCGGAGACCGCGGAGTGGGTGCGGGCCTACGCGGACGGCGTCAACGACGGGCTGGCCGAAGGGGCCCGCCGCGCCCCCGAGTTCGCCGCGACCGGGCTGGCCCCCGGGCGCTGGGAGGCGTGGACGCCGCTGGCCGTCTGGCTCTCCACCCACATCCTCTTCGCCGGCTTCCCGACCAAACTGTGGCGCGAACAGGTGGCGACCGGCCTGGGCGAGGAGTGGACCGAGCTGTTCGCCGCCGACGGGCCGGCCACGGCCGGCTCCAACGGCTGGCTGGTGGCCGGCGGGCGGACCGCGAGCGGGGCGGCCCTGGTGGCCGGCGACCCGCACCGCTTCATCGAGGCGCCGGGCGTCTACCAGCAGATCCGGCTCGCCTGCCCCGCGTACGACGTCGTCGGGCTCGCCGTGCCCGGCGTGCCCGGCCTCGCCCACTTCGGGCACACCGGGCCGGTCGCCTGGGCGATCACCAACGCGATGGCCGACTACCAGGACCTCTACCGGGAGCGGCTGCGGCGCACCGCCGACGGCGGCGTGGAGGCGTACGGCCCGGACGGCTGGCGGCCGGCCGCCGCGCACACCGAGACGGTCGAGGTCTCCGGCGGCGAGCCGGTCCCCGTCGAGGTGGTCGAGACCGAACGCGGCCCGGTCATCACCGGCGAGGCGCCGGACGGGCCCGGCGCCGAGTGGGAGGGGCTGAGCCTGCGGTACGTGCCCCGGGTCACCGGCCGGCTGGGCTTCGAGGCGCTGCCGCGGCTGCTCGCCGCCCGGACCGTCGCCGAGGTGGACACCGCCCTCGACGACTGGGTGGAGCCGGTGAACGTGGTGCTCGCGGCCGACACGGCGGGCGGGCTGCTGCACCGGGTCGCCGGGCACGTCCCCGTACGCGACCGGGCCAACTCCCTGCGGCCGGTGCCCGCCTGGGAGCCGGCGCACGCCTGGGGCCCGGAGCCCGCGCCGCTGCCGCGCGCCGAGGTGGCGGACGGCCGGGCGGTGATGGCCAACGCCCGGGGGATCGCCGCCCCGCTCGGCGTCGAGTTCGCGCCCCCGCACCGGGCCGACCGGATCGCCGAGCTCCTCGGCGCCTCCGACGCCTGGACCGCCGAGGCCACCGCCGCCGTCCACCGCGACACCGACAACCGCGCGGCGGCCCGGCTGCTCGCCGCGGTCGAGGCAGCGGGCGGAGGCGCCCCCGGAGACGGCGCGGGCGGAGACGGCGCGGGCGGGGACGGCGCGGCCGGGGACGGCAGCCTCTCCCCCGCCGCCGCGGACGTCCGGCGGCGGCTGCTCGCCTGGGACCGGCGGATGGCGGCCGACAGCGCCGACGCCGGGCTCTTCGCGGCCGTGCGGGGCGCGGTGGTGCGCCGGCTGGCCGCGCACGAGGTCTTCGCGGGGCTGCGCGAACCGGCCCCGTACCCCGAGGTGTTCCGGCCCTGGCTGTACCTCGGCCCGCGGGTCGGGCTCGCCCTGGAGACGCTGCTGGTGTCGGGGCCGGTCCCGGCCGGGGACACCGCCCGGATCGTCCGCGAGGCGCTGGAGGAGGTCGGCGCGGGCGAGCCGCCCGCCGCCTGGGGCACCACCCACCGGCTGGCGCCCTGGCAGGCGCTGCCGGACCCCTCCGACGAGGCCGACGCGCGCTGGCCCGGACTCGCCGGCGACCACGACTGCGTGCTCTCCACCTCCAGCGCCCCCGGCTACACCGACCGCAGCGCCCGCGCCTCGGCCGCCCGGTACGTGTGGGACCTCGCGGACCGCGAACGCAGTGGCTGGATCGTGCCGTTCGGCGCGTCCGGGGTGGCCGGGGACCCGCACCACGAAGACCAACTCCCCCTGTGGCTGCGGGGCGAGCTCGCCCCCGTCACCACCGACTGGAACCGCCTCACCAAGGAGCAGGGATGACCACCCCCGTACACGTCCAGACCGTCGAGGGCCTCGGCACCGTCACCGTCCGGCCCATCGACCCGGACGCGGACGCCGCCCTCATCCACGCCTGGGTCAACGAGGAGCGGGCGCGCTTCTGGGGCATGAACGGCACCACCGTCGAGCAGGTCAGGGACGTCTACGCGCACCTGGACTCGCTCACCACCCACCACGGCTTCCTGGTGGAGATCGACGGGGAGCCGGTGTCGGTCTTCCAGACGTACGAGCCCGCGGCGGACCGGGTGAGCGAGTGCTACGAGGTCGAGGAGGGCGACATCGGCTGCCACCTCTTCGTCGCCCCGACCGCCGCCCCCTCCCCCGGCTTCACCGCCGGGCTGCTCTCCGCGCTGATCGCCTTCTGCCACCGCGACCACGTGCGGATCGTGGTGGAGCCGGACGCGGCGAACGAGAAGGCGATCGCCCGCATGGCGCGGGCCGGCTTCGAGCTGGGCCCGGAGGTCGTCCTGCCGGAGGTGGACCTGCCGGAGGTGTTCATCCCGGAGAAGAAGGCCCGGCTGGCCTTCCTCCGCCGGGCCGCCTGACGGGCGCCCGTGCGGGCCGGCGGGCGCCCGAGGGTTCTCAGGCGATGATCCGGCCGTTGACCACGACCCGGCGCGGCGCCGCCAGCGCGCGGACGTCCGCGCGCGGGTCCTGGCCGTAGACGACCAGGTCGGCGGGGGCGCCCTCCTCCAGGGCGGGGCGGCCGAGCCAGGCCCTGGCCCCCCAGGTGGTGGCCGAGAGGGCGTCGAGCGGCGGGATGCCGGCCTTCGTCAGCTCCTCGACCTCCTCGGCGACCAGGCCGTGGGCGAGGGAGCCGCCCGCGTCGGTGCCGACGAAGACCGGCACGCCCGCGTCCCAGGCGGCGCGGACGGTGTCGTACCGGCGCTCGTGCAGCCGGCGCATATGGGCCGACCAGCGGGGGAACTTGGCCTCGCCGCCGTCCGCGAGGTGCGGGAAGGTCGCGATGTTCACCAGGGTCGGGACGATCGCGACCCCGCGCTCCGCGAAGAGCGGGATGGTCTCCTCGGTCAGGCCGGTGGCGTGCTCGACGCAGTCGATGCCCGCCTCGACCAGATCGCGCAGCGAGTCCTCGGCGAAGCAGTGGGCGGTGACCCGGGCGCCGAGCCGGTGCGCCTCCGCGATGGCCGCCTCGACCTCGGGGCGCGGCCAGGACGGCGCCAGGTCGCCGACCTCGCGGTCGATCCAGTCGCCGACCAGCTTGACCCAGCCGTCGCCGCGCCGGGCCTCCCGGCCCACGTACTCCACCAGGTCGGCGGGCTCGATCTCGTGGGCGTAGTTGCGGATGTAGCGGCGGGTGCGGGCGATGTGCCGGCCGGCCCGGATGATCTTCGGCAGGTCCTCCCGCTCGTCGATCCACCGGGTGTCGGAGGGCGAACCGGCGTCCCGGATCAGCAGGGTGCCGGCGTCCCGGTCGGTGAGGGCCTGCTTCTCGGCGGTGGCCTCGTCGACGGGGCCGTGCCGGTCGAGTCCGACGTGGCAGTGGGCGTCGACCAGGCCGGGCAGCGCCCAGCCCTCGACGACGACCGCCTCCGCCGCCGGCCGCTCGAAGGTGATCCGCCCGTCGACGCACCAGAGTTCGTCCCGTACGTCCTCCGGGCCGACGAGCACCCGCCCCTTCACGTGCAACACCTCGTGATCGCTCATGCCTGCACTGTACGAGGGGCGGCGGAACCGGTGGGCGTACGCTGGCTCCGGCCGTACCACCGACCCGAGAAGGCACCACCGTGACCGTGACACATCCGCTGCTCGACCTGGCCCCGATGACCGCCGCGCACTTCGCGTCCATCGAGCGGCGGGTCGCCGCGCTGCTCTCCACCGAGCAGGACGTGGTGATCACCCAGGGCGAGGCGCTGCTGCCCCTGGAGGGGTGCATCCGCAGCGGGGCCCGGGCCGGTTCGACCGCGCTGAACGTGGTCACCGGTCCGTACGGACAGACCTTCGGCAACTGGCTGCGCGACTGCGGGGCGACCGTGGTCGACCTGGCCGTGCCCTTCCACACCGCGGTCACCGCCGAGCAGGTGGAGCGGGCGCTCGCCGAGCACCCGGAGATCGACTTCGTCTCGCTGGTGCACGCGGAGGCCGCCACCGGCAACACCAACCCGGTCGCGGAGATCGGCGAGGTCGTCCGCGCCCACGGCGCGCTCTTCTACCTGGACGCGGTCGCCTCGATCGGCGCCGAGCCGGTGCTGCCGGACGCCTGGGGCGTCGACATGTGCATCATCGGCGCGCAGAAGGCGATGGGCGGCCCGGCGGGCGTCTCCGCGGTGTCGGTGAGCGAGCGGGCGTGGGAGCGGTTCGCCGCCAACCCGGCCGCGCCGCGCCGCTCCTACCTCTCCCTCCTGGACTGGAAGGAGCGCTGGATCGACGGCGGCCGCAAGGCGCTGCTGCACGCCCCGGCGCAGCTGGAGATGCTGGCCCTGGAGGCGTGCGTGGAGCGGATCGAGGCGGAGGGCCTGGACGCGCTGATGGCCCGGCACGCCTCGGCCGCCGCGGCGACCCGCGCGGGCGCGGTGGCGCTCGGCGGCGGTCTGGAGCCGTACGTGTACGAGGCGGGGGACGCGGCGCCGGTGGCGACGACGCTGCGGGTCCCGGCGGATCTCGACGCCTCCGAGCTGGTGGCGAAGGCGCTGGCGGCGGACCCGTCGCTGCCGCTGATCGCGGGCGGCGGGGCGCTGGCGAAGGAGATGGTCCGGGTCAACCACTACGGGGCGGACGCGACGCCGAACGCGGTGCAGTCGTCGCTGGCCGCGCTGGGCGCGGTGCTCGGCGAGGCGGGCCGGACGGTGGACCTGGAGGGCGCGCGCCGGGCGGTCACGGCGGCCTGGTAGCGGTGTGCGGTACGCGGAATGGGGGGGGGGGGGGTGGGCGGGGGGGGCTCGCCCGCGGGGGGGCGGGCCGCCCCCCCCCCCCCCCCCGCGCGCCGGGCCCTGCCCGCGGCCTACAGCGCGGGGTAGTCGATGTAGCCCTGGGGGCCGCCTGCGTACATGGTGGCGGGGTCCGGGGTGGCGTAGGGGCCGTCGGTCTTCAGGCGGGCGGGCAGGTCGGGGTTGGAGATGAAGAGCCTGCCGTAGGCGACGAGGTCGGTGGTGCCGTCCTCGATCAGGGCCAGGGACTCGGCGCCGGTCGGGTCGGCGCCGGTGGACGGGTTGAGGATGAAGGTGCCGGCGAAGCGCTTGCGCAGGTCGAGGACGAGCGGGCGGCGCTCCGGGCCGGTCTCCAGGACGTGGAGGTAGGCGATGCCGACCGGCTCGATCGCGGTGAGCAGCCGAGCGTAGAGCTCGTCGGTGTCGGTCTCGCTGATGTCGTTGAGGGTGTTGGCCGGGGAGATGCGCAGGCCGGTGCGGTCGGGGCCGATCTCGGCGGCGACGGCCTTGACGACCTCGACGGCGAAGCGGATGCGGTTCTCGACGGAGCCGCCCCACTCGTCGGTGCGGTGGTTGGAGCCGGAGGCGAGGAACTGCTGGATCAGGTAGCCGTTGGCGCCGTGGATCTCGACGCCGTCGAAGCCGGCCTCGACGGCGTTGCGGGCGGCGGCGGCGAAGCCGGCGACCGCCTCGTGGACCTGGTCGCCGGTGAGCTCGCGGGGGGTGACGAAGTCCTTGGGGCCCTCATGGGTGTAGACCTGGCCGGCGGCGGCGACGGGCGAGGGGCCGACGGGGTGGAGGTCGCCGTCGAGGAGGTCGGGGTGGCCGATCCGGCCGGAGTGCATGAGCTGGGCGAAGATCCGGCCGCCGCGCTCGTGGACGGCGTCGGTGACCTCGCGCCAGGCGGCGATCTGCTCGCGGCTGTGGAGTCCGGGGGTGTTGGGGTAGCCCTGGCCTTCGGCGACGGGCTGGATGCCCTCGCTGATGATCAGGCCCGCGGAGGCGCGCTGGGCGTAGTACTCGGCGACGATCGCCGGCGGGGTGCGGTCCTGGCCGTTCGCGCGGCTGCGGGTCATGGGGGCCATGGCGATCCGGTTGGCGAGGCGGATGCCTGCGAGGTCCACGGGGTCGAATGCGGTGGTCATGGCGGTCTCCCGGAAACAATATGTGGTCGGCCAACTATTTGGCCCGCCGCCACTGTAACCCATTCATTGGCCAGCCAAGCAAAAATGCGGGCCACCGGTAACCTGGGGGGTGAAGAGCCGCCCCGAGGAGCCCCCGATGACCGCAGTCGAACCCGCCTGTACCGAGGAACTGCCGTCCGCCGCGCGCGGTGGGCCCGTCGGGCACACCCTCGCCCGGGTCTCCCGGACTCACCGGATAGCGATGGGGCGCCGCCTGCGCGAGCTCGGCCTCTACCCGGGCCAGGAGCTGATGATGATGCGGCTGTGGGACTGCGGGGCGGTCCGCCAGTCGGAGCTGATCCAGTCGCTCGGGCTCGACCCGTCGACGGTGACGAAGATGCTCCAGCGGCTCGAACAGTGCGGACACGTGCGCCGCTCCCCCGACCCCGCCGACCGGCGGGCGGTCCTGGTCGAGGCCACCGAGCGGGGGCAGGCGCTGCGGGCCGGGGTCGAGGGCGCCTGGGCCGACCTGGAGGAGAGCTCGCTGGCCGGGCTCGCCCCGGCCGAGCGGGCCGAACTGGCCCGCCTCCTCGGCGTCCTGGCGGACAACCTGCGCGCGGAGGCGGGCGACGCGGGCGACTGCCCGCCGATCACCTGCTGAGGGGCCGGCGCGCACGGCCCCCCAGGGGAAGGACGGCTCAGCCCGCGAGGACGTCCAGGGCCCGGTCGACGTCCGCCGCCGTGTTGTACAGGTGGAACGAGGCCCGCAGATGGCCCGCCCGGGCCGACAGCAGGACGCCCGCGGCCTCCAGCGCCTCCGCGCGGTGACCGAGGCCCGGCACGGCGACGACCGTGGAGTCGTCCATGACCGGCCGGTGACCGAGGGAGAGCAGCCCGGCGCGGAAGCGGGCGGCGAGCCCCTTGTCGTGGGCCTCGATCCGCTCGACGCCGATCTCCTCCAGGAGCGCCAGCGAGGCGGCCGCGCCGTGGTACGAGAAGAAGGCGGCGGGCTCGTCGAACCGGCGGGCGGAGCGGGCGAGTTCGCGCACCGGGCCGTAGCTGTTGACCCACCGCTCCTCGCCGGTGACCCAGCCCGCGTGGATGGCGAGCAGGCTGTCCTGCGCCTCCTCGGTGACGGTGAGGAAGGAGGTGCCGCGCGGGCAGAGCAGGTACTTGTAGGCGCCGGCGACCGTGTAGTCCCACTCCCCCGCCGCCAGCGGCAGCCAGCCCGCGGACTGGGTGGCGTCGAGCAGGGTGCGGGCCCCGTGGGCGGCCGCGGCGGCCCGGACGGCGGCGAGGTCGGCGGTCCGCCCGTCCGCCGACTGCACGGCGGAGAGGCCCACCAGCGCGGTCTCCGGGCGGACGGACCCGGCGAGCCGCTCCAGCGGGACGAAGCGGACCTTCAGGTCGCCGCGGATGGTGAAGGGCGTGACGAGGGAGGAGAAGTCGCCCTCGGGGAAGAGGATCTCGGCGCCGGACGGCATCGACTGGGCGATCATCCCGGAGTGCACGGCGACCGAGCTGCCCACCGCGACCCGCTCGGGCGCGACCCCGGCGAGCCGGGCGTAGGCGGCGCGGGCCTCGTCGACGACGTCGAAGCTGCCGGCGCCGCCGGCCCGCCCGTCCGCGGTCTCCCGCGCGAGGAGCGTGACCGCCTCGACGGTACGGCGTGGCAGCAGGCCGCAGGCGGAGGTGTTCAGATAGGTCCGCGTGGGGGCGAACTCGGCGCCGCCGAGCGGCTGATCGAGGGAGTCCATGGCCCCAGCGTGGGCTCCGCGCGACCACCCGTCAATGGCCGTCGATCATGGAGCGCCCCCAAGCGGCTCTTATCCGCGCAGGTCGGCAGGGGTCAGCCGCGCTGCGGGACCTCGCAGCCGTCCGGGCCGCACGCCTCCGCGTCGCCGGCGACGGCGACCGGCTGCAGGACGCGGCCCTGCCACGCCTGCTCCAGGGCCTGGGTGAAGACCTCGGCGGGCTGCCCGCCGGAGACGCCGTAGCGGCGGTCGAGGACGAAGAACGGCACGCCGGTGGCGCCGAGTTCGGCGGCCTCGCGCTCGTCGTCCCGGACCGCATCGGCGTAGGCGGTCCCGTCGGCGAGGACGGCGCGCGCCTCGGCCTCGTCGAGCCCGGCCTCCACGGCGAGGGCGATCAGGGTCTCGTCGTCGAAGACGGACCGCTCCTCGGCGAAGTTCGCCCGGTAGGCGAGGTCGAGGAGCTCGTTCTGCCGGCCGCGCTCCCGGGCGAGGTGCAGCAGCCGGTGGATGTCGAAGGTGTTGCCGTGGTCGCGGCCGTCGGTCCGGTACTCCAGGCCCTCGGCGTGCGCGTTGGACGCGACGTGCGCCTCCATGGCCCGCGCCTCGTCGAGCGTCCGCCCGTACTTCTTCGCCAGCATCTCCAGGACGGGCCCGGTGTCGCCCTTGGCGCGGTGCGGGTCCAGCTCGAAGGACCGGTGCACGACCTCGACGTCGTCGCGGTGGGCGAAGGCGGCGAGACCCTTCTCGAACCGGGCCTTGCCGATGTAGCACCAGGGACAGGCGATGTCCGACCAGATCTCTACGCGCATGGTTCTTCTTCTCCGGGGGTGTACGGGGGGGCGGACGGGGTCAGTCCTCGTCCGAACGCCCGCCGACCCGGATTTCATTCCGCTTCCGCCCGGGATGTGAGCCGGAGCACGGGGCGGGAGCCCGGAGCGGCCCGGCCGCCGCGGGCTGTCCCGCCCCTTCCGCTTCGCCCCCGGCGACGCCCTTCCGGTACTGGCCGGGAGCCGTCCCGTACTCCCGCTTGAACGCCTTGGCGAAGGAGAACTCGGAGGTGTAGCCGGCCCGCTGGGCGACCGCCCGCAGCGGCAGGTCGCCGGTGCGCAGCAGCCGGCCGGCCGTGGTCATCCGCCACCAGGTGAGGTACGCGAGCGGGGAGCGGCCCACCAGGGCGGTGAAGCGGCGGGCGAACGCGGCCCGGGAGAGCCCGCCGAGCGCCCCCAGCTCCTCGACGGTCCAGGGCCTTGCCGGGTCGGCGTGCACGGCGCGCAGGGCGCGGGCGACGGCCGGGTCGCTCAGCGCGGCGGACCAGCCGGTGGAGCGGTCGGCCCGCTCGGCGAGCCACCAGGTGCGCAGCAGGTAGACCAGCAGGGTGTCGAGGAGGGCGGGGACGAGGGCGTCGGATCCGGGCCGGGGCTCGGACAGTTCGGCGCCGAGCAGGTCGATGGCGGCGCGCAGCCCGGGGTGGGCGCCGACCCGGGCGGGGACGTGGACGTAGGGGGGCAGTTCGGTGAGGAGCGGGTGGGCGCGGTTCCGGTCGAGCTGGTAGGCCCCGCACAGCAGCAGGGTGTCCGTGAGGCCGATCGGGCCGCGGTCGGGCGGGGTGGGCCAGGAGCCGTCGGGGGCGGGGGCGGCGTCGGTGAGCGGGGTGTCGGGCCGGTCGGCGAGGCCGTGGCCGGTGCCGTGGGCGAGCAGGACGACGTCGCCGGGGCCGAGCCGGAGGGGTGCGGTGTCGTCGGGCGGGAGGAGCCAGGCGGTGCCCTGGAGGACCACGTGGAAGCCGGCGCCCTTGCTGGGCGGGAAGCGGAAGCCCCAGGGGGCGAAGCGGACCGTCCGCGAGGAGTGCGGGCGTCCGGTGCGCATGACGGCGATGGCGTCGCTCAGTACGTCCATGGCGGCACGCTAGCGCCTGTCCTCACGGGCCGGACCGGACGGCGAGACGATCGGACATGGCGGTGAGCGAGAGGGACATGGATCGTCTCCCGGTCCGCTCCTACGGTCGAGGACATGGGAAACGAGATGACGACGAGGGCGGTCCTGTTCCACGAGCTCGGCGGCCCCGAGGTGCTGACCGTCGAGGAGGTGCCGCTGCCGGCGCCGGGCCCCGGCGAGGTGCGGGTCCGGGTCGAGGCGATCGGCCTCAACCGCGCGGAGGCGCTGTTCCGGGAGGGCACCTACTACTACCCGGCGCGGCTGCCGGGTTCGCGGCTCGGGTACGAGGCGGCGGGCACGGTCGAGGCGGTCGGCGAGGGGGTGACCGCCTTCGCGCCCGGTGATCCGGTGCTGGCGGCGGCCAACTTCGAGTTCGGGACGTACGGCGTGCACGCGGAGCGGGTGGTGCTGCCGGAGGAGTACCTGGTGGCCCGGCCGGCCGGGGTGGACGCGGTGACGGGCGCGGCGGTCTGGCTGACGTACTTCACCGCGTACGGCGGGATGGTGCTGACCGGCGGGCTGCGGCCCGGCGACCACGTGGTGATCACCGGCGCGTCGAGCGGGGTGGGCACGGCCGCGATCCAGACGGCGCTGCGGGTGGGGGCGGTGCCAGTGGCCGTCACGCGCGGGGAGGCGAAGCGGAAGCGGCTCCTGGAGCTGGGGGCGGCGCACGTGGTGGTGACGGAGACGGAGGACCTGGTCGAGGAGGTGCGGCGGATCACCGGCGGGGCCGGCGCGGACCTGGTCTTCGACGCGATCGGCGGGCCGGGGTTCGCCCGGCTCGGGGACGCGCTGCGGCCCGGCGGGACGGCGGTGCTCTACGGCTGGCTGGACCCGCGGCCGGTGGAGCTGTCGAAGAACTGGCCGCAGACCCTGCACACGTACGCGAACGGGGCGCTGGCCAGGACCGAGGAGGGGCGCAGGCTGGCCGCCGGGTTCATCGGCTCGGGGTTGCGGGACGGCTCCCTGGCGCCGGTGGTCGCCGAGGTCTTCGACGGTCTGGAGCGGATCGGCGACGCGCACCGGCTGATGGAGTCGAACACCCACACCGGGAAGATCGTGGTGCGGGTGCGGCACTGAGGCGGGGGGGGGCCCCCGGGGGGGGGCCGGCGGGGGGGGGGCGGCCCCGGCCCCCCCCCGGGGGGGGGCGGGGCGCGCCGCCCCGCGCGGCCGCGCGGGCGGGGGGGGGTGGTGGGGGGGGGGCGGCGCC
>NZ_JBHYKM010000165.1:0-13180 GCF_042741435.1 Streptomyces sp. NPDC058955
AGAGACGCATTCCAGTAGATAAGGTGCGGTCGCCCTACGAGGCCGACGACTCAGAATCGCATCAAACTGGCATGAGCATAAGCAAAACGCTCACTTAAGCTGCTCCCTGCACGCGCGGGGATGGTCCCGACCTCATCTCCCTCGCCGGCGAGCCCGACGGCTGCTTCCCGCGGCCGCGGGGATGGTCCCGATCGCAGTGTCCTCGGACGGCCAGCCCGGACCTGCTTCCCGTGCTCGCGGGGATGGTCCCCTGGACTCCCACTTCGGTCTCGGGTACGCCGGTTGCTCCCTGCGCCCGTGGGGATGGTCCCCAGGACGCGGGCGTCGCGCAGGCGATCATGTCCTGCTTCCCGAGTCCGCGCGGATGGCCCCCGGTGTTCTGGACGAACCTGAAGTACAAGAACTGCTCCCCGCGCGCGCGGGGATGGCCCCTGCGACAGGGTGATGCCGTTCCCCTCGGTCGGCTGCTTCCCGCTCGCGTGGGAGCGGATGGCCCCCTCCCTGTTGGCCGTAGTGGTGGGTCGGGTGTGGTTCAGGGGTTGCTTACCACCGTGCTGACCGTGCGGGTGGTGTGCTCACCGTCGGGCTCACCTTCGGTCGTGCTGTGTTTGGGGGAGTGGCACGGTGGGTGTTTTGTCGGTTTCGGTGAAAGTTGCTTGGAAGCTGGTCGGTGTCGGGTAGAACTGCTGGTCAGGAAGTCTGCTCCCCGCGCCCGCGGGGATGGCCCCGCGACGCGGCCATTACCCGGGGCACCAACCAGCTGCTCCCCGCGCCCGCGGGGATGGCCCCCGCCTGGATCGGCGGCGACTGGATCGGCTGGGCCTGCTCCCCGCGCCCGCGGGGATGGCCCCGCTCGCCCCCACTCCACGGGGGGCGCGAACGTCTGCTCCCCGCGCCCGCGGGGATGGCCCCGGGCGACGGCCGCCGAAGTACTCGCCGCGCGCCTGCTCCTCGCACGCGCGGGGATGGTCCCGACAGCACCGTCAACCGCATCGGCGGCAGCTCCTGCTCCCCGCGCCCCGCGGGGATGGTCCCGGCTCGAACAGGTTCGTCACGCGCCAGCCGCTCTGCTCCCCGCGCCCGCGGGGATGGTCCCCCCATGCGGAGCGATCCGAGAACCTGGCGCAGCCTGCTCCCCGCGTCCGCGGGGATGGTCCCGGCTGGCCTCCACCCCGCCTGCCCGCGGACCCCGGCTCCCGCGACCGTGGGGATGGCCCCCAGGGCCTGTGGCTGGGGCATGTCGGTGTTTCGGTCGCTTGGGTCGCTGTTGACTCTGGTTCTGGTTCTGGGGCGGGTGCGGTTCGGGGGGGCTTGCCACCACACTGACCATGCCGGTGGTGTACTCACCATCGGGCTCACCATGGGGTGATTTCACCGGGTTGTATGAGAGCCACTGCTCCGGTGTGAATGGGAGCCAGGCGTAGGCCGTTCGTGGCGGTGATGCACTCGACCGTCGGCGGTGTTCTCCGGCGAGATTCGGAGCCACTGATCGGGTGACCGGCCGGGTCGGGCGGAGTGTCCAAGGGAGCTGGCGAGGGACTGTCGGTAGCTTGTCGGTGCGGGCCCGGGTCGCCTCCCTGACAAGTTGCGGCCAGGGCCTCGCCCTCGTCGTGGTGTCGACGTACTCCGAGAATTTCTCAGTGGGGTACGGGCGAACGGATCCAGTGAACCAGTCGCTACGGCCCATATACGCGCGTGACCATGAGGTGCCCCTCTTGAGTAGCCAACGCGTAGAAGTGCTGGAGATCCCTCAGCTTCTGCCGGACCTCGCTGATCACAAAGTCGGGCAGGTCTGAGAGCTGCTCACACGTCGTGACGATCGAGTCGATAGACAGGCCACGGAGGAAATGTGCGACCTCGGTAACTTCCTGCCGTGTCAGCACTGTGATCAGCCCACCCGGATCGCCGACCTCCCCGAGCATGTCACCCCCCAGGACCACCAAGCTCCCCACTCCTTGGGTGGGAATGGGGACCCCGGAGATCGTGACGTTCACGAGATCCCACAACTCCCCGATCTCGCAAAAGTTACTGAAATCAGTCTCTTCTCCCCAGTCCTCCTCATCCTGAGCTGCCTCAAAGCGGCTCTCCAGGAAATCTATCCCGTGAATGAATTCGTCCTCAGTCAGACGCCATTTGGTCACCGACATCCCCATCGAGACTTCCTCCCTCTCCGCTAGGAAAACCCTGGCCGAAGACTAACGAGTCTTCGAAACAGTGAGGGAGTAGGGGTCCGGGGTCCAGTCAGTCCTGGTGGGGGAAGAGAGATTCCTGGGTCGCCTGGAGACGGTAGGACTCGGTGCCGGTCTGGATCAGTGTGCAGCGGAAGGTGATCCGGTCGGCGATGGCCGCGCAGAGGCGGGCGTCGCCGAAGGTCTTGTCCCACTCCGTGAAGGGCGAGTTCGTGGCGACCGCAGTGGCCTTGCGCTCCTCGCGCTCGGTGAAGATCTGGAAGAGCAGCTTCGCGCCCTTGCGGTCCAGGTTGAGGTAGCCGAACTCGTCCAGGCAGAGGAGATCGATCTTGCTGTAGCGGGCGATGACCGAGGACAGGCGGCGGGCCGCGTCGGCTTCGGCGAGCTCGTTCACCAGCGCGCTGGTGGTGGTGTAGCGGACCGACAGGCCGGCCTCGGCGATCGCGGTGCCGATCCCGATCAGCAGGTGGGACTTGCCTGTGCCGGAGTCGCCGATCAGCACCAGCGGGCGGCCCTCACGGACCCAGGTGGGGGACTTGAGGTCCGCGACGACCTCAGGGGTGACGTTCGGGTTCTTCGCGAAGTCGAAGTCCTCCAGCCGCTTGGGCCTGGGGAAACGAGCCAGTCGCAGCAGTCGCTGCTGACGGCGAAGATCCCGGTCGGCGAGCTCGACCTGCAGCAGGTCGAGCAGGAACTGCTTGTAGGTGGCCTGCTCGCGCCGGGCGGTGGTGGCCAGGTCGATGAACCGCTCGCGGAACGCCGGCAGGCGAAGCTCGCGGCATGCCTCGTCGATGAGCATGTCCTCAGGGTCGCCGGGCAGCGACATCCTGCGCGCAGGGACCTTGTCGGTCTCCGGCTCCTCGTCCTGGTCGGTGACGGTGACGGTCGGGCTCATGCGCCGTGGCCTTTCTGGGTCTGGCTGGTGCGGCTGGGAAGCGGGCTCAACAGCCGGTCGTACTTGCTCATGTCGGGCAGTGCCTGGCGTGGGTCGGGCGGCAGCCGGCGCGCGTGCAGGGAGATCACCTGTGCCCCGCCCTGACCGGGCGACACTGTCGCGCTGTCCGCGGCCGTCTCACCGGGGCCGGCCAGGAGCTCGGCGTCGTCCGCATCGGTGCCCTCCATCGCCTTGCGGGCCTCGATCGCGACCAGGTCGGTGGAGACCGACCCGATCCGCAGACAAGTCTCCATCGCCGCCACCAGCGCCTCGCCGGGCAGCTGACGGTGCAAAAGCAGCACCTCAATCAGCATCCGGGTGCCCTCGCGGTCGCTGGCCTTCTTCTTCGCCGCTGCCCAGAACGCCTCGTGGACCTTGCTGAAGCCGCCCTCCGCGCGGGCCTGGGCGAGCGCCGAGGCCCCGGCGAACGCGCCGGGCTTGACCAGCAGGATCTCCAGGTAGTGATCCAGGATGTCGTGGTAGGTGTAACGCCTGGTCAGCCTGGGGTGGCGGGCGACGACCCGGTGTCCGTCGAACACCCACAGCTCGTTCGCCCGCAGCTTGACCCGGACCTTCGTGCCGATGAACTTCGCCGGCACCGAGTAGTAGCACTGCCTCACCGTGATCCGGGAGTTCCGCGCGACCGTCGGCGTCAGGTCGATCCCGCAGTCGTAGCCGTCCGCCGGCAGCGGCCGCAGCTTCTCCCGCTCGGCCTCGAAGTCGAACCCGATCGATGTCGGGCGGCCGTGGACGTGCCGGGCGTCCTCCGCGACGTCGATCGCGGCCAGCCGCTCGTTCAGCTCCGCCAGCGACTCCACCTGAGGCGGCGGGACCAGGTGCTTGCGGCGGAACCGGCCGCCCTCGTGCTCCACCCCGCCCTTCTCATGGGCGCCGTCCTGGCCAGGAGCGCAGTAGAACGCGGAGAACTGATACCAGGACTTGAACGACGCCCACCTGGCCGACTCCAGCCGCGAGCGGCCGAACAGCACCTGCTTGACCGCGGGCTTGAGGTTGTCGTACCGGATGTGGACCGACGGCACCCCTCCCAGCACCGCGAACGCCTCCACATGCCCTTCCAGAAAGGCTTCCTGGGACGCGGTCGCATAGACCCGGTGCACCGCCTTGCCCGAATACGACAGTCGCAGCGTGAACAGC
The DNA here is from genome assembly GCF_042741435.1 of Streptomyces sp. NPDC058955. Classification (NCBI taxonomy): domain Bacteria; kingdom Bacillati; phylum Actinomycetota; class Actinomycetes; order Kitasatosporales; family Streptomycetaceae; genus Streptomyces; species Streptomyces sp. NPDC058955. The sequence goes on from NZ_JBHYKM010000165.1 coordinate 4,279, forward strand.
ACGCACTTGCGCCGCTGCCCAGCCAGGTCCAGCCAGAAGTCCGCGAAGTCGACCTCCGCCTCCTCGCCCGGCCTCTTCGCCTGCGGGACCATGCCCTCCAGACGCCGGCGGCCCTCCAGAGCCTCCGCACGGATTTGCGGCCGCCGCTTGGCCACGTAGTCGTAGACCGTCGTCAGCCCGGCCATCTCGAAGTCGTGCTCCGCCGCGAGACGCTCCATGATCCGCGGGATCGTGTGCTTCTGCTTCGCCGGCGCCTCCAGGTCCTCGCGCAGCATCGCGTCGATGAAGCCTTTCACCGGCTCCAGCACGCTCGGCCGCGGCGGCGGCGACTTTCGTTTCGGCGGCACCGGCGACTCCAACGCCTTGCGCACCGTGTTCCGCGACACCTTGAACCGCACGGCGAGCTCCCGCCCCGACAGCCCCTGCTCGCGATGAACCCGGCGGATCTTCTCGAACAGCCACTCACGTGACCTGTGCACCAGCGGTCTCCCTGACCTGGACCGTGATCAACAGGCACAGCGTGACGGCCAACCAGCGCAACCCCGCTCGATTACTCCGAAAGCGGCATGTTCCACACCATCACACCAGCTGGCTCCCGATCTCGCCGGAGATCCACCGGCTCCGGAACAGGCCGGAGTCGTGGCTCTACTTCACCCCGATAAAAACACACCATGGGGCGTGCTCTGCCCGGGGGAGTGGCTTGATGGGTGTTGTGCCGGTTTCGGTGAAAGTTGCTTGAGAGCCGGTCGGGCTCGGGTAGAACTGCTGGTCAGCAAGTCCGCTCCCCGCACGCGCGGGGATGGTCCCCCTTCCTCCATCTTCTCCTCGGTGCCTTCGGGCCGCTCCCCGCACGCGCGGGGATGGTCCCGCGGAGCTCTCGGAAGACGATCTCGCCTGGATCCGCTCCCCGCACGCGCGGGGATGGTCCCCAGTCCGGCGCCGAGGACGGGCGCGAGTACGTCCGCTCCCCGCACGCGCGGGGATGGTCCCTGGCCGAAGGCATCGACGCCGAGGAGGAACTCCCGCTCCCCGCACGCGCGGGGATGGTCCCAGATCGCGGACGTCCTGCGGGGTAACGGTGGTCCGCTCCCCGCACGTGCGGGGATGGTCCCGAACGGAAGTGACCGCCGCGACGACGCGCGGCCTGTTCCCCGCGCGCGCGGGGATGGTCCCGAAGGGCGGCCCCACATGGCAGCTCGTAGGGCCCGCTCCCCGCACGCGCGGGGATGGTCCCCAGCACTCGTAGACCTGGTCACCCGGGATCGGCTGCTCCCCGCACGCGCGGGGATGGTCCCTCGGACACCGTCTTGTCCCGCCGCTTCATCACCTGCTCCCCGCGCCCTGCGGGGATGGTCCCGCGGCGAACCGTGCGACGTCAGGCGCGCAGGACTGCTCCCCGCACGGTGGGGATGTTGCCTGCTGGTCGCGTGTGTCTGAGGGGCTGTCCTGTTGGTGTGGTGGTGTCGGTTCTTCGGTCGCTTGGGTCGCTTACCACCACGCTCACCATGGCTGTCGGGTTCTTACCGTCGTGCTCACCATGGAGTGTTCCCGGTCCGGGCCGGGGGTCGGTGCGGGGGTTTCGTCTGTTCCGGCGAAAGCGGTTCAGACGGGGTGGGGCGTCGGGTAGAACTGCTGGTCAGGAAGTCTGCTCCCCGCGTACGCGGGGATGGCCCCCACATGCGACACAAGACCCGCGCGGCCCTCGCCTGCTCCCCGCGTCCCGAGGGGATGGCCCCCTTCTGGAAACAATTGTTTCCAATCCGCCGCCCGGCTCCCCGCGCACGTGGGGATGGCCCCGAGGCCGGTGACCTGATCTTCCCCGAGGCCGACTGCTCCCCGCGTACGCGGGGATGGCCCCGTCGGCGGGGTGATCGGTCCGCTGACCAGTGGCTGCTCCCCGCGCCCGCGGGGATGGTCCCGACAACGGGAGTCCCCTGCTGCACCACCGCCCTGCTCCCCGCATGCGCGGGGATGGCCCCTGGCACTCCGGACGGACTGTCATCGCCGCACTCTGCTCCCCGTACGCGCGGGGATGGCCCTCCGCCGGACGCGAACCGCTGCACCGGAACGCTCTGCTCCCCGCGCCCGAGGGGATGGCCTCTCCTTCGCCACCCCGAGCCCTGGAAGGAAGCGCTGCTCCCCGCCCGCGTGGGGATGGCGGCGTCACTCCTCACGGTGTGGGGAGTGACGCCTGGGATGGTTGTTCCTCGTGTCGGTGGGGATGGTTTCTGGACTGTTCTGGTGTTCGGTGGGGTTTAGGGCGGTTTCCCGTGTCTGTGTGATGGTCCGGGTAGCGACGTCACCGCCCATGATCCGCCGGGCTGCTCCGCGCGCGTGTAGGGATGGTTCCGGCCGTGATCGGGGGTTGAATCCGGCTGGTTTTCTCTGTGTGGTGAGTGGGGGCCCCGGGGGCTGGTGCCTGAGAGGCAGGGTGGTTGTTTTCCCTGGTGGACGGGGGTGCTGAGAGCCGCTGGTGGGCCACGCTGTCTCACCGGTTGTGCCAGGCCGCGCACCCCGTCCTGCTGCTCCCCGACCCCGGGGGACGCCCCCCCTTTCGTGCCCGGCGCCCTTCCCGACTCCGGTGAACCGCGGGCTGCCGCCGTCCTGCTGCTCCCGAACCAGGGGATCACCCCTTTCGTTGCCCCGCGCCCTTCCCGTCTCTGGTGAACCCGTCCTGCTGTGGTCTTGCTGCTCCCTGTCCGGGGTGGTGCCGCCCGGGGTCTGTGTGAGGGGTTGTTGTGGGGTTCGGTCGCTTGGGTCGCTGTTCGGGTGCCCGGTGTCTGGTGTCTGTTCAGGCCCCGCCCCGCGCAGGCTCTGTTCTCGTCCTGCTGTGGGCTCGTGATACGGGTGGTGTGAGTGCTCTTCAGCGCGACCGGCCGGCCCGGGGATCCAGGACCGTGGAGACCCAGGGGGCCGCCTCTGTGTCGGGTGGGGCCCTTGACGGGTGCTCACCACACCGTTTCCTGGGACGTGCTCGTGCACGTTCCTGGGACGTGCTCGTGCACAAATACCGGATAGCCGAGTGAGGGACCGGCGGTCTCGCCCCCACGCTCCGCGCCGGCCAATGCCGGGACACGAACCGTAGGGGCGGGCAGCTGCGCCCCACGCTCAAGCCGTTCTCCCTTCCGCGGGACCTGGTCGAGGGCACACCGTTCCCAGCACCCAGCCCTCCCGACAACCACCCCCAGTACCTGCAGCGCTGGTGACGCATCATCATGTGCAGGCAGGAGCACTTGCCAAGGGTTCGGCCTGGAGGATGCTCGAGAGATCAGGTCCCCGGTCAGCCCCGGCGCCCGGCCGGTGCTCGTTCCCGGCCGCCCCGGTGCATCCGCGGAAGAGGCCGAACCCAGCCGAGGGGGCTGTTGGGGCCGCTTACCACCGTACTCACCATGCCCGCAGGGACGGCCCGGACCCTTGAAACACCAAGGCCTGGCTTTATCGAGCAGTAGCGACGTCGCTTGTCGATGGGTTTGGGAGGAGGCCCATTTCGCGGATGGGTGATGTCGACGAGTTCGCCAGGCGCTGCGGTTCTTGCCAGGGCTGCATCGGGATGCTCCTGGTGAAAGGTGCTGGTCATGCCCGCGGATGGCAAGGTCGAGCGGTACGTGGCGATCCGGCGTGACCACTGTCGCGGGACGTCGATGCGGGAGCTTGAACGCAAACACTGCATGACGTGGCGGACGGTGAGGCTTCCGCCGCAGGCGACCGGAGTGGACCGCTACAAGCTGGTGGCTGCGTTATGAGGCGCTGACGGGGCTCCGGCTTCGATCTCCCGCAGCAGTCTCCCGTCATCGTCATAGAGCTCAAGACTGAAGCTCAGACCGAGCCGGGTCAGCAGCGCTGCCAGTTCCTCGAACCGATGAGGATCGACAACTCCGTTCAGGAGCGTGTCCCCGTCGGTCGGGTCGACCTCGATCCGGCACCAGCTGGTCTCGACCTCATACGACTCCCACGACGAACCAGATTGGGAACTCCAGCCAGCCCCGATGAACCGCTCGGCCACCCACGATGCACTCGGGGCTCCTGCCAGGCCACCACACACGTTGTTGCTGATCTCAAGCCAGGCGGGATCGAGCGGCTGTCCCTCATCGGATATGTCCACAGCTGGATTATGAAGCAGACCCAAGGCCGGACGGAGGACTGTTACCTGCACGCGTGGGGGTGCGGTGTCGTCATACCGTCGGGGGTGTGGGGCAGGGCTGGGCCGGTGCGGTCCGGCAGCTGTGCGTGTGCCCGCCGTGAGGGGTCGGGAAGGCCGGTCATTCTCCGTGGGCAGGGTCAGATCCAGGGGGTGGCTCCCGCTGTCGATCGGCAGGCATTCAGCCCTGGCAGGACAAATTCCTCTCACCACGTCCCGCCCCCAACCCCCAAGGGATAAGCCCAGGGTTAAATCCAGGGTGGGGCCGGGATCGCGGTGGCTTGGCGGCCTCGGCTGCGGGGCAATCACGGCCCGGTGAACCGGTGTCGTCCCGGGCTCACGCCCCGGCCTGCCGCCCGGCGCCGCCCCGGGCCCACGTCCCGGGCCCACGTCCCGGTCTGCCGCCCGGCGCCGCCTGGCGCCGCCCCGGGCCCACGGCCCCGCCCGTGGCGGATCTGATCGGCCGCTCAGTCGCCCAGACGCCACGGCCGCAGCCGCCCGAGCAGATGGCCGGCCGGCATCGCGGCGGCGGCGGTGGCGACGATGCCCACCTTCAGGGCCACCGCATCCCGATCGCGGACAGCTGCTCCACCCGCTCCGGCGTCAGCGATGCTGCCCGGGAGCGCTGGTTGCTGACCCAGGCGCCGCCACGGCCGCACCCGTTCGAGGAGGTATCCGGCCGTGAGCGCGGCGGCCGTGGTGGCGACGACGCCCACCTTTAGGACCACCGCATCCCGATCGCGGAGAGCTGCTCGATCCGCTCGGGTGTCAGCGTCGCTGCCCGGGAGCGCTGGTTGCTGACCCAGGCACCGAGTTTGAGTGACACCTCCAGCCGCTCCCGGCCCTCCCCGCCCTCCCCGCTGCCATCGTTGCCGTCACCGTTGCCGTCGTCGCCGAAGACGATCCGTTCGATGTGCTTCCGGGGGACCCGTAGGTGTCCCTCGCGTTCGTAGAACCGGCAGGCGGCCTCGTAGTTGATCGCCCATTTGTCGGCCTGCGTACGACGCGGCGACGGTTTCTCCTCCTCGCCGGCAGGCTCGATCCCGAGGACTTGCCCGCACATCCACTGCTGTACGGTCGTGAGTTTGTCCCAGCCGAGCTGCTGTGCCCGTACCCACCGTCCGAGGTCCTCGCCCTGACGCATCACCGTTCCAGGCTCGGTCGGCAGTGTCCCGCCGGCCTCTTCGAGGTGGAGCCGGACGAGGTGGAAGGCCCGCTGCCATTCCACGGGCCAGGCCGGGCACCAGGACGGGTCGATGTCCTCCAGCTGTTCGCGCCGCTCCCCGGACAGGGCGCCGGCCCGCGTCTCCACCGGCAGCCCTTCGGCCTGGCGCTGTTCGAGGTCCTGGGCGCGTCGGGCGGCGGCCCGCGCGTTCTTCAGCCAGATACCCACCCGGTAGCCCTGGTACGTGGCATCGACAGGGGCCAGGAGATGCCCGTTCACCTCGGCCCACCCCCGCGCCGCGGACAGGCCCTCTTCCCATGCGACGTCGAAGTGCGACCACACCATGCCCAGCTGCTCCAGCTGCGCGACACGCTCCTCGTCCAGACGGCCGCGGGCGTGGAAACGCCGGTTGTCGGCGATCCACTGCCCGAGCGGGAAGTCTGCGAGCGTGGCGGGCCACCCGACCCCCTCCGCCTCCTCACCCTCCGGCACCCGGTATGTGAACGGCACTTTCAGGTCACCGTGCTCGCGCGCGAAGACGACGGCGGCCTGAACCCCGCGCCGCCAGTGCTCGTGTTCCGGGTCGAGCACCCGCAGCCGGACGAACGCCGCCAGCAGCGCCGGGTCACGCGGCGTGGAGAACTTCAGCAGCTCCCGCGCCGGCACCGACACCCCACCCGACCCGTTTCCCTCACCCCGTCCCTCCAGCCCCCCACCACGGCTCTGAACGCCCCGGACACCGCTCGACGCCTGCTGTTCGGCGAGCTGCTCCACCACCCGGGCATCGTGCGCCCGCAGCGCCTCCAGCAGCCTCGCCAGCCCGCCGAACGCCCGCGAAGTGAGCATGCTGTCGGCCGTCTCACCGGGCCCGAGGAGCACCGGCACCACGAGCGAGGCGACCTTGCCCTCGCCCGGGTGTATCCGCAGCGCGCGGCCCACGGCCTGGACGAGGTCGGGCATCGAGCCGCGCACATCCGCCCAGTAGACGGAGTCACACTCCCGGATGTCCACACCCTCCCCGAGCACCCTCACCGAACCCAGAAACCCCTTCTCCACCACCGTGCCGTCCGCAGCGGTCCCGGACGCGAACTCACCCAGCACCCGCCGCCGCCGGCCCGGCTTGTGCTCCCCGCACAGCCAGTCCGCCCAGACCGTCTTGGGGTACAGCCCCGGTTCGGAGGCGTGCAGCCGCGCCGCGACGTCGGGGAGGCCGGCCGCGAACGCTTCAGCCTCCTTGACGACGTGGTGGAACACGAGCGTGCGCCTAAAGCCCTCCTCCGCGGACGCCTTCACCAGGGCGGTCTGGAGCGCGGCGAGCCGCGCCCCGCGGACCTCGTCCGAGCGGCCCTCGGCGCCCAGGAGCTGCGCGGCCTGGAGCCGGGTGTCGGTGATGTCCACGCAGACGACCTGGTAGGGGGCACAGATTCCCCGGTCGATGGCCTCCGAGAGGGTCAGGGTGAAGCAGCGGGCGCCGAAGGGGCCCTCGGGGTCGTCGTCCATGCTCGCGACCAGCTCGCCCGGCGTGCCGGCCGCGCCCTCGCCCTCCTCGTCCATCTGCCACAGCCGGGGCGTGGCGGTCATGTAGAGGCGGCGCAGGGACGGGATACGCGTGTTGTCATGAACAACCGCCCACGGCTTACCCACCCGCCCCGACGTCCGGTGCGCCTCATCGACGACGATGAGGTCCCACCCCGCAAGACCGGCCCGGTGCGCGCGCTCGAGCGTGCCGAGCCCGAGGGAGGCGTACGTGGCGAACACCGTCACCCGCTCCAACGACCCCACCCACCCGACCAGCTCGTCCGCGTCCGTGGTGCTGGGGAAGGACACGTCCTCGCCCCGCAGGGACGAGACCCCGGTCATCGGGCCCGTACGGCCGGCCTCGCGCCACGCGGCCTCGGTCTGGGTGAGCAGGTCCAGCGAGGGGACGAGCACCAGCACCCGGCCCGCCCCCAACTCCTCCGCGCTGCGAGCCGCGACCAGGGTCTTGCCCGACCCGGTCGCCATGACCACCTGCGTCCGCACGCCCCGCTCCCCGGCACCCGGCCACACCGGCAACCCGAGCGCACGCACCACCGCGTCGACCGCCTCACGCTGATGCGGACGCAGAACCCTCACCACGCTCCGCTCCTCTCACCCCCACCTCACCGACGACGCGACCACCCCGAAACCCCGAGCGCAACACCCCACCGATAGGAGAGCACCATTCCAGTCTAGATCCCGACCCCATTTTGAAGCACTCAGGAGAACGACCCTCAACCCCGACCCCGCCCTCAACCCCGCGACCGCCCCCTCCCCGGCCCAGCCCTCAACCCCGATTTAGCCCTCAACCCCGACCCCAGCCTCCAACCCCGCCCCTCCTCCCGGATCCTGCACCGCCCAGCCCTCGACCGAGCCGGCCACCCCGTCACCCCCCCGGAGGTGCTCACCGAGGTATAGGAGCCCGGGCAAGGAGCACCGGAGCGCAAGACACGGATGATTCCCGCTGCGCCCCGTCCGAGAGGCGCAGCAGGGGTGACACGCTCTCTCCCGGGGATGGCTTTCCACCGTGTCACGCCCTTGCGGTGATGCTCCTGCTTCTACCCCGCGTGAGGGCTCGGTGGGCCCAGGCTCAGAAGGGAGGGTGGGGGCTGTTGCTGGGGCTTGGATTTAACCCTCGGTACTCCCAGGGCCCGGGTTCAGAAGGGTGGGGTGAGGGGCTGTTGCCGGGGCTTGGATTTATCCTCCGGTTTAACCCCCGGTGCTCCGAGTTTGTTCAGGCGGGCGTGGATCGCGCTGGGCTGGCGTGAGAAGACCTGTGCGAGGGACTCCGTGTCATGGCCTGCGGCGTGGAGCTCCAGGAGCCGCTGATCGTCCGTCTCGGTCCACCGCTGGTAGGCGTTGCCGTGTTGTGTGCGGACCTGGGCCACGGTGTAGGCACGGGTGTCCGGTCTTGGAGCGGCCTGCGCAGGAGCAGGCCGGACACTGCCGGCGAGTTTGGCTTCCTTCAGCGAGTCGACAGGGAATGAGCCCACCTCGGCGCCCTGCAGCCACAAGGTGACGATGCCGTTCTCAAACGTCATCACATCCGCCTGGACATCGATGACTCTGCGCAGCACATCCGGATCATCCGGATCGGGCACGAAATCGTTCAAACGTAAACGTACCTGAGGTCCAGTCACATCAGTCATGAGACCAGCCTGCCTGGCACCAGGCCGGCCCAACAATCCCGCCCCCACCCCCTCGCCAGGCACTTTTCAGGTGGGTGGAGCGAAGCGGAGACCACCAGACGTGGCCTGCCACGCCCGAGCCCCAACGAGCGCCCGACCTCAACTCCCCCCTCGCTTTTTGGGGGTTGGAGCGAAGCGGAGACCCCCAGACGAGGGGGAGCCCCCAACCGAGCCGCAACACGGCTCGGTTCCTCGCCCGGCGCAACGCACCCCCCTCGCTACCGGGCCGGCCGGACCACCCCACCCCCTCGCCAGCCGCTTTTCAGGTGGTTGGAGCGAAGCGGAGACCACCACCCGGGGGCTTGCCCCCCCCGCGCCGGGCCGCCCCCCCCCCCCCCGCGCCCCCCCCCCCCCCCCCGCCCCCCGGGGTGGGGGTGTGGGGGATGGGGTGTC
>NZ_JBHYKM010000166.1:0-1057 GCF_042741435.1 Streptomyces sp. NPDC058955
GTTTTTGTTTTTAAGACACTTAGCTTCCCGGGGTTGGGGGGGGTTTTACACATGGTTTTTGGGTGTAATTGGGGGGGGGGGGGGGGGGGGGGGGTCCCGTGCGCGGGTGGACCCCGGGTCGTGACCGGGCGCACGGGGACCGCCCATCCCCGGGGATGCCGCCGTGGCGGCCGGGAGCCCGGCGCCCCCCGACGCCTGCTCCGGGGACCACCTTGTCCCCGGGGGGTTGGTCCAGGCCAGTTCGTGTCCGGAATACGTCAGGTCAGCGGACGGCGGTGAGGCGGGCGGAGACGACGACGTTGCCGGTGTAGCCGGTGGCGCGGGTGTAGGGGCCGCCGCAGGTGATCACGCGGAGTTCGGGGGTGCCGGTGGAGGCGTAGACGCGGTCGGCGGGGAAGGCGTCCTTCGGGACGAGCTCGACGCCGTGGACGGTGAAGACGGCGGTCCGGCCGTCGGCGCGGCGGACCTCGATGGCGCGGCCGCGGGTGAGGGAGCCGAGGGCGTGGAAGACGGCCGGTCCCGCGGGGGTGTCGACGTGGCCGACGACGACGGCGGTGCCGGGTTCGCCGGGCGTGACCGCTCCGGTGTACCAGCCCGCCCGTCCGGGGTGCTCGGGCGGCGGGGCCTCGATCCAGCCGTCGGCGTCCAGGCCGACCTGGGTGAGCGGGGCGTCCACGCCGAGCGCCGGGATGGTGACGGCGAGCGGGGCGGCGGCCGGGAGGCCCGGGCGGGGCGGGGGCGGCGGTGGTGCCGGGGCCGCCGGGGCGTCCGCCGCGAGGGGCTGCGGCGGGCCGGTGGCGGTGAGCTGCTCCGTACCGCCCCGGACGAGGTGGACGCCGACGAGGAGGAGGACCGCGACGACGCCCCAGGCGCCGCGCCGGCGGTACGCGCTCTCCACGGGCTCGGCCTCCTCGTCTCGGGTGCGGTGCTGGTCGCGCCGCCCCGCCCGCCCCCCCCCCCCCCGGGCGGGGGGGGCGGGGGCGGGGGGGGGGGGGGCGCGGGCGGGGGGGGGCCCCCCCCCGCCGGCCGCGTGGGGGGCGCCCGCGGGCCCCGCGGC
>NZ_JBHYKM010000166.1:1067-13148 GCF_042741435.1 Streptomyces sp. NPDC058955
CCTCGTCACACCGGGACGGAGGGGCCGTCTCAGGGGCGGCGGCGGGCGAGGACGAGCGCGGAACCGGCCGCGGCGGCGATGAGGACGGCGCCGGCGGCCAGTTCGGCGGCGCCCAGGGCGTCGGAGCCGGTGGTGCCGCCGAAGCCCGCCTTCACGCCCTTGTGCGGGGTGACCGGGGTGACCGGCGTCGGCGGGGTGGTGCCGTGGGCGATGGTCAGGGTGGTGGTGCCGCGCTCGCCCTTGCAGTCGAAGGCGATCTCGTACTCGGCGCCGGCCTTCGCGTCGACGTCGACGGTGGCGCTGCCGGGGCGGCCCTCGGTGAGCGTGACCGTGTCGAAGATCCCGGAGGTGACGGTCACGGACGGGACCTCGCAGCCCTCCGTGGTCAGGGTGACCGTGTCGCCGGGGGCGACGGTGCGCGGGGTGACGGAGAAGCCGAAGGAGGTGACGTCCGGGGTCGTTCCGTCGCCGGCCGAGGCCGTGGGGGCGGACACCGCAACGGCCGCGGTGATCAGCAGGGCGGCGGAAGCGGTACGTATCGCGCGCATGCGGTCCTCCGGGTCGCGGCGGGGGCAGGGGCGCGGAGCGGCTCCGCGTCCGGGTCCGGCGCCGTCGGCGCGGGCACCCCCACCGCGATCGAAGCTAGGTGCGGCGCGGGGGCGCCGCCACCGGGCCCTCCCCGCGCTGCGCCGTACGGGGCACGCGGCGGGGCGTTCAGGGGACGCGGACGACCTGGCCGGCGTAGGAGAGGTTGCCGCCGAAGCCGAAGAGGAGGACGGGGGCGCCGGAGGGGAGCTCGCCGCGCTCGACCAGCTTGGCGAGGGCGAGCGGCACGGAGGCGGCGGAGGTGTTGCCGGAGTCGACGACGTCCCGGGCGACGACCGCGTTGACGGCGCCGATCTTCGCGGCGAGCGGCTCGATGATCCGCAGGTTGGCCTGGTGCAGGACGACGCCGGCCAGGTCCTCGGGGGCGATGCCGGAGCGGGCGCACGCCTCGCGTGCGAGGGCGGGGAGCTTCGTGGTGGCCCAGCGGTAGACGCTCTGGCCCTCCTGGGCGAAGCGCGGCGGGGTGCCCTCGATGCGGACGGCGTGGCCCATCTCGGGGACCGAGCCCCACAGGACCGGGCCGATGGCGCCGGTGTCGGTCTCGGTGGCCTCGACGATCACGGCGCCGGCGCCGTCGCCGGTGAGGACGCAGGTGGTGCGGTCGGTCCAGTCGGTGATCTCGGTCATCTTGTCGGCGCCGATGACGAGGGCGCGGCGGGCGGCCCCGGCCCGGATCGCGTGGTCGGCGGTGGCGAGCGCGTGGGTGAAGCCGGCGCAGACCACGTTGAGGTCGAGGGTGGCGGGCGCGCCCATGCCGAGGCGGGCGGCGACCCGGGCGGCGGTGTTGGGCGAGCGGTCGATCGCGGTGGAGGTGGCGACGACGACGTAGTCGATGTCGCCGGCGGTGAGCCCCGCGGCGGCGAGCGCCTTGCCCGCGGCGTGCGCGGCGAGCTCGTCGACCGGCTCCTCGGGGCCGGCGACGTGCCGCGTGCGGATGCCGACCCGGCTGAGGATCCATTCGTCGCTGGTGTCGACCAGCTCGGCCAGGTCGTGGTTGGTCAGTACCTTGGCGGGCTGGTAGTGCCCGAGCGCGGCGATGCGAGTGCCCGTCATCCCGGGACCCCCTCGATGGTTCGTTCAGCGGCAGGAACCACCCAGTCTTGCCAGCGACTGATGGGTAACAGGTGACGTAAACCACCAAGATTCCCCCGAGTCGCTTGGCCGACCGTGACAAGGGGTCAGGTGGCGCACCGGGTCGGGCGGGGGTTCCCGCGGTGGCGGAGAATGTGACGGTCAGGGGCAGGAACACCGACGGAATCGAAGGCGGCGGGGATGGGACGGGTCACCGAGCGACGGCGAGTCACGCGGATCCGCGGCGGCGCGGTGAGCGCGCGGCCGGACACGCTGGTGGCGGAGGAGCCGCTGGAGATCCGGCTGAACGGGCGGCCGATCGCCATCACCATGCGGACGCCGGGCGACGACTTCGCGCTGGCGGCGGGCTTCCTGGTCAGCGAGGGGGTGCTCGCCTCGGCCGCCGACGTCCGGTCCATCGTCTACTGCGCGGGGGCGAAGGAGGACGGCACGAACACCTACAACGTGGTGGACGTGAAGTCGGCGCCGGAGGTCGTGGTCCCCGACATCACGCTGGAACGGAACGTGTACACGACCTCGTCGTGCGGGCTGTGCGGCAAGGCGAGCCTGGACGCGGTGCGGACGACGGCGCGGTTCCCGATCGCCGACACTCCCCCGGTACGGGTCTCCCCGGCGCTCCTCTCGGAGCTGCCGGGCCGGCTGCGGGCGGCGCAGAAGGTCTTCGACACGACGGGCGGGCTGCACGCGGCGGCACTCTTCTCGGAGGACGGCGAGCTGCTCGACGTACGGGAGGACGTGGGCCGGCACAACGCGGTGGACAAGCTGGTCGGGCGGGCGCTGCGGGAGGACCTGCTGCCGCTGCACCGGGCGGTGCTGCTGGTCTCCGGGCGGGCCTCGTTCGAGCTGGCGCAGAAGGCGGTGATGGCGGGGATCCCGGTGCTCGCCGCGGTGTCCGCGCCGTCCTCGCTGGCGGTCGACCTGGCGGCGGAGACGGGGCTGACGCTGGTCGGCTTCCTGCGCGGGCCAGACATGAACGTGTACGCGGGCGAGCACCGGATCGAGCTGTAGGCCGCCGGTCAGTTCTTCGGCGGGTCGATCATCTGGAGGGCCAGGGTCGCCGGGGGCGGGGCGAGGCCGGGGCCGCCGGCCTCGGTCCAGGCGAGGATGTCGTCGAGGCAGTCGTCGTCGAGGGTGAAGCCGATCCAGGCGGCCCGGCCGCCGCGGCGGCGGCCCTCGGTGGAGGGCTGGACGACGACGATGTTGGCCTGGGCGCAGGGGCCGAGGCAGTCGCTGGTGCGGACGGCGAGCCTGCCGCCGGAGGCCGCGGCGGCGGCGCGGAGCCGGTCGAGCTGGGCGGCGTGGTCGGTGCCGGGGTTCTTGCGGGGGTCGCCGCAGCAGCAGCCGCGGCAGACGACGAGGGAGCAGGGACGGGACCCGTACCGTATCGGGACGCGGTTCGCGCGGGTGCGGCCGGGATCGAGTGAGGGCATGGGAGCACCGTATCGGCCCTGGTGATCACCGGGGAGAGGCGGTCGGCGCGGGTGCGCCCGTGAGGGCGGTCGGCGCGGGCGATCACCGGGGGGTGGCGGTCGGCGCGGGTGCGCCCGTGGCGGCGGCGCCGGTCTCCTCCGGGTCGCGGGCCCGGCGCCTGGCGAGGACCGCGCAGACCATGAGCTGCATCTGGTGGAAGAGCATCAGCGGCAGCACCGCGAGCGAGGCGTGCGGGCCGAAGAGGACGCTCGCCATGGGCAGACCGGCGGCCAGGCTCTTCTTGGACCCGGCGAACTGGATGGCGATCCGGTCGGCCCGTCCGAAACCGAGCTTCCCGGCTCCGTACCAGGTCAGGGCCAGCATCAGGGCGAGCAGGACGGCCTCGGCGGCGAGCAGCAGGGCGAGCCTGCCGGGGGTCACCAGGTGCCAGATGCCGGCGACCACGCCCTGGCTGAAGGCGGTGTAGACGACGAGGAGGATCGAGCCCCGGTCGACGTGTCCGAGCACCTTCTTCCGGCGGGCCAGGAAGCCTCCGACCCGGCGGCGCAGCGCCTGCCCGAGGAGGAACGGCACCAGGAGCTGGAGGACGATCCTGACGACGGCGTCGGCGGAGAGGCCGCCGGTGTCCCCGCCGAGCAGGGCGGCGGCGAGCAGCGGGGTCAGCACGATGCCGGCGAGCGAGGAGAAGGAGCCGGCGCAGATCGCGGCCGGCACGTTGCCCCGGGCGATCGAGGTGAAGGCGATCGACGACTGGATGGTCGACGGGACCAGGCAGAGGAAGAGGAAGCCGGTGTACAGCTGCGGGGTCAGGACGGCCGGGACCAGTCCCCGGGCGGCCAGGCCGAGCAGCGGGAAGACGAGGAAGGTGCAGCCGAGGACGGTGAGGTGGAGCCGCCAGTGGCGCAGTCCGTCGAGCGCCTCCCGGGTGGAGAGCCGGGCGCCGTAGAGGAAGAAGAGGAGCGCGACCGCGCCGGTGGTGGCGGCCTCGGCGACGTCGGCGGCCGCGCCGGAGGCGGGCAGCAGGGCGGCGAGGCCGACGGTGCCGAGCAGGGCGAGGACATAGCCGTCGACCGGCAGCCGGGCGGGCAGGAGGGGGCGTCGGTTCATGGCTCCACGCGGGTCTCGGGGCGGTCGGGTGCGGCTTCCATCCTGGTCGAAGGACCGGTCATCGGGAATCCCGTACAGCGCACTGACTGTCATCACGATCCGCGATAACGTCGTGCCGTGTACGAGCCCACCCAGCTGCGCACCTTCCTCGCCGTCGCCCAGACGCTGAGCTTCACCCGGGCGGCCCGGCGGCTCGGGCTGCGCCAGTCGACCGTCAGCCAGCACGTCCGGCGGCTCGAGGAGGCGGCCGGGCGGCCGCTCTTCACCCGGGACACCCACAGCGTGGAGCTGACCGAGGGCGGGCAGGCGATGCTCGGCTTCGCCCGCACGATCCTCCAGGCGCACGAGCGGGCGGCGGCCTTCTTCACCGGGACGCGGCTGCGCGGCCGGCTGCGGTTCGGCGCCTCGGAGGACTTCGTGGCGACCCGGCTGCCGGAGATCCTGGAGTCCTTCCGGCGCGCCCACCCGGAGGTGGACCTGGAGCTGACCGTCGGCCTCTCCGGGGTCCTCCAGGCGCGGCTCGCGGCGGGCCGGCTCGATCTGATCCTGGCCAAGCGGGGCGCCGGGGCGGACGGCGAGGGCGGGGTGCCGGTGTGGAGCGACGTCCTGGTGTGGATCGGGGCGCCGGGGCTGCGGCTCGATCCGGACCGGCCGGTGCCGCTGATCGTCTATCCGCCGCCCGGCATCAGCCGGGCCCGCGCGCTGGCGGCCCTGGAGGCGGAGGGCCGGGCCTGGCGGATCGCCTGCACGAGCTCCAGTCTGAGCGCCAACGTGGCGGCGGCCCGGGCGGGGCTGGGCGTGATGGCCCACACCCGCGGCCTGGTCCCGCCCGGCCTCGTCCCCGTGCCGGCCCGCTCCGGCCTGCCGGACCTCGGCGCGGTCGACTTCGTGCTCCGCAAGGGCCGCCGCGGCGGGGCGACCCAGGAGGCGGCGGACGCGCTCGCGGAGGCGATCCTGGAGGGCGGGGACGGGCTGCGGCGCCCGGGGTGAGCGCCGCCGGTGGCGGTACGCGGCCGGCCGCGCGGGCGCCCGGCGGATACCGGCCGGTCCCGGGAGCGTGGTCGGGCGGTACAGATTCGGTGGAGACTTGGCGCGCCCGGGGCGTACCGGGCGGTACGCAACGGGCCCCGGTCGGCCGTCACTTGCCTCCTCACCTGGTCTGACCTGTGCGAACGGGGAATGTCGCGGCTTGGTGAAGGTCCTGCCGCCGTCGCTCCGGGTGGGGTACGGTCACGGCGCCGCAGCCGTCACAGCGGCCCCTTTCAGCCACCGAGCCGTCGAGGGAGGAGCAAGTCCGTGCGCGAGTACACCGTGCCGCCCGTCGAGGCGGCTCCGCTGAGCGGCGGTCTGGCGGACGCCGTCTTCGCCCGCGCCGCCGACACCCCCGACGCGATCGCCTTCGGGCGCCGGGCGGCCGACGGGACCTGGGAGGACGTGAGCTGCGCCCGGTTCCGGGACGAGGTGCTGGCGCTGGCGAAGGGGCTGGTCGCGCACGGGGTCCGGTTCGGCGACCGGGTCGCCGTCATGTCCCGTACCCGCTACGAGTGGACGCTCTTCGACTTCGCGCTGTGGACGCTCGGCGCCCAGCCCGTACCGGTCTACCCGACCTCCTCCGCCGACCAGGTCCACTGGATGCTGCACGACGCCGAGGTCACCGCGTGCGTGGTGGAGCACGAGGACCACGCCATGACCATCGGCTCCGTCGTGGACCGGCTGCCCCGGCTCCAGCGGCTGTGGCAGCTCGACCCCGGCGAGGACGCGGGCCCCGGCGCGGTCGCGGAGCTGACCGCCGCCGGGGAGGGCATCGACGAGGAGGTCGTGCACCGGCACCGGCGCGCGGTGACCCCCGAGTCGGTGGCGACGGTCATCTACACCTCGGGCACCACCGGCCGCCCCAAGGGCTGTGTGATCACCCACGCCCATTTCATGGTCGAGACGGACGCCCTGCTGGCCGGCTGGGAGCCGGTCTTCCGCTCCCGCCCCGGCGACCGGGCGTCCACCCTGCTCTTCCTGCCGCTCGCCCACGTCTTCGGGCGGATGGTGGAGGTGGCGGCGGTGCGCGGCGGGGTGAAGCTGGGGCACCAGCCGTCGATGACCGCCTCCGCGCTCCTGCCCGACCTGGTCTCCTTCCGGCCGAGTTTCGTCCTCGCCGTGCCGTACGTCTTCGAGAAGATCTTCCACGCGGCGCGCCGCAGGGCCGAGAAGGACGGCCGGGCGGCCGTCTTCGACAAGGCCGTGGACGTCGCCGTGAAGTACGCGGAGGCCCTGGAGCACAAGGCGTTCGGCCTGGGGCCGGGACCGTCGGCGGCGCTGCGGGTGCAGCACCAGTTCTTCGACCGGACGGTGTACACGAAGGTGCGCGAGGCGCTGGGCGGGCGGATCCGGTACGCGATGTCGGGCGGCTCGGCGATGGACCGGGCCACCGGACTGTTCTTCGCGGGCGCCGGCGTCACCGTCTTCGAGGGGTACGGCCTGACGGAGTCGACGGCCGCCGTGACCGCGAACCCGCCGGGTCGGGTCCGCTACGGCACGGTCGGCCGGCCCGTGCCCGGCACCACCGTGCACATCGCGGAGGACGGCGAGGTGTGGGTCCACGGCGGCCAGGTCTTCTCCGGCTACCTCAACGACCCGGGGGCCACCGCCGCCGTGCTGAACGACGGCTGGCTGGCCACCGGCGACCTCGGCGCGCTCGACGCCGAGGGCTATCTGACGATCACCGGGCGGAAGAAGGAGATCCTGGTGACGTCCGGCGGCAAGAGCGTGGCGCCGACCGGCCTGGAGGAGCGGGTCCGGGCGCACCCGCTGATCGCCCAGTGCCTCGTCGTCGGCAACGACCGCCCGTACGTCGCGGCGCTGGTCACCCTCGACCAGGAGGCGGTCGAGCACTGGCTCGCCATCCAGGGCAGACCGCCGCTCTCCCCCGCCGAGCTGGTCCGCGACCCGGACCTGGAGACGGAGATCCGGCGCGGGGTGGTGGCCGCCAACACCCTGGTGTCGCAGGCCGAGTCGATCCGCACCTTCCGGATCCTCGCCCATCCCTTCAGCGAGGAGCACGGCCTGCTCACCCCGTCGCTGAAGCTGAAGCGCAAGGCGATCGAGCGGGCGTACGCGGCGGAGGTCGAGGCGCTGTACGGCTGACGGGGCCGTGGCGCGGTCGCGGAATGCCGGAGGACGGGTGATCGTTGTGCCCTTGGGGCGAGGTGTCCGCGCGGCGCCCGCCGACGACCACGACGACGTAAGGATCCATCCCACGTGAGCACGGACAGCAAGGTCCCCTCGGTCATCCTGAACAACGGCGTGACGATGCCGCAGCTGGGCTTCGGCGTCTGGCAGGTGCCGGACGACGAGGCGGCGAAGGCCGTGGGCACCGCCCTGGAGGCCGGCTACCGCTCCATCGACACGGCGGCGATCTACGACAACGAGCGGGGCACCGGCCAGGCCGTCGCCGCCTCCGGGATCGCCCGCGAGGAGCTCTTCGTCACCACCAAGCTGTGGAACAGCGAGCAGGGCCACGACAGCACGCTGCGCGCCTTCGACGCGTCCCTGGAGCGCCTCGGCCTCGACTACGTCGACCTGTACCTGATCCACTGGCCGGTGCCGGCCAAGGACGCCTACGTCGACACCTACCGGGCCCTGGAGAAGATCCTCGCCGACGGGCGCGCCAAGGCGATCGGCGTCTCCAACTTCCTGCCCGAGCACCTGGAGCGGCTGACGGCCGAGACCTCGGTGGTGCCGGCGGTGAACCAGATCGAGCTGCATCCGCAGCTGGCGCAGGCCGAGTCCCGCGCCCTGCACGCCGAGCTCGGCATCGCGACCGAGGCGTGGTCGCCGCTGGGCCAGGGCCGCGGGCTGCTCGACGTCCCGGCGCTCGTCGCCATCGCCCGCAAGCACGGGCGCACCCCCGCCCAGGTGGTGCTCCGCTGGCACCTGCAGCTGGGCAACGTGGTCATCCCGAAGTCGGTGACCCCGGCCCGGATCCGCGAGAACATCGAGGTCTTCGACTTCGAGCTGGACGCGGAGGACGTCGCCGCGATCGGCGCGCTGGACGAGGGCCGGCGCCTCGGCCCGAACCCGGCCGAGTTCAACGTGGCCTGAGGCCCCTGGTGAGGGGGACAGTGGACGGGGGCACCGCCCCCGTCCAGGACGGGCTCTACCGGGTGCGGAACGTGGGCAGCGGGCTGCTCCTGGAGGTGTACGCCGGTTCGCGGCGCGGGGGCGCCAAGGTGCAGCAGGGCGCCGCGACGGACGCCCCGGGGCAGCACTGGCGGGTGTCCGCGGTGCCGAACGGCGGCGGTCTCTACCACCTGGTCAACGCGGCCAGCGGGAAGCGGCTCGACGTGGTGAACGCCTCCACGGAGCCGGGCGCGCTCGTCCAGCAGTGGCGGGCGAACAATTTCGGCGCCCAGGAGTGGATCATCGAGCAGGACGTCCAGGCGCCCGGGACGGTCGCGCTGGTGAGCTTCATCAGCGGGCTGCTGCTCGAAGTGGCGGACGGGTCGGCGGCCGAGGGCGCCGACATCCGCCAGGGGGAGGACACCGACTCCCCGTTCCAGTGGTGGCGGCTGGAACCGGTGCCCTCCTGAGGCGGGCGCGGCGGCCCGCGCGGTTCAGCCCTTGCGGGCGGTGTGGACCGTGTGGGCCGTCAGGTGGAAGAGGTCCGTCCGGCGGTGCAGGGAGTGCTCGTCGGCCGGGTCGAGGAGCCGGTCGAGGACCGCGCGGTCCTCGGCGGCCAGGTGCTCGCCCATGCCCTCGCGGAGCCGCTCGAAGTGCCGGACGGCCAGCTCGCGGACGACCGGCGGGACCGGCGCCGGCACGTCCACGAGGAAGGTGCGGGTGCCGGCCGGGGTGAGGCCGGCGGAGACGAACAGGGCGCGCCAGTCGTCCGGTTCGCGGACGGCGCCGGGCAGTTCGGCGCGCATCCGGGCGAACCAGTCGGCGTGCTCGGCGTCGAGGCGGGCCTCCAGGCCGGGGCGGCCGATGCCGATGTCCCGGGGCAGGTGACGGAGCGGCAGCCCGCCCTCGACGAGGGCGACCAGGCCGCCGGGGCGCAGCAGCTTCGCGAAGTCGGCGAGCGCGGCCCGCTGGTCGCCGATGTGGTGCAGCGAGTTGCCGGCCCACAGCAGGTCGGCCTCGCCCAGCGCGCCGGTCTCCTCGGGGAGTTCGGCGCGCAGGGTGGAGACCCGGCCGCCGAGCCCGTGGTCCTCGGCGCGGGCGCGGGCCCGCTCCAGGAGCTCCGGGGTGCCGTCGACGGCGACGGCCTCGGCGTACGGGAACGCCTCCGCGAGGAACGTGGTGATGACGCCGGGGCCGCTGCCGATGTCGAGGAGGCGGCGCACGCCGCTCGCCGGGACGAGGGTGGAGAGCCAGGCGGCGGCCTCGCGGTAGGCACCGCCGGCGACCTCGGCCTGGCGCTCCAGGAGCGGGGCGAGCCGGCCCCAGTCGAGCTCGGTGCCGTGGGAGTGGCCGTGGGAGTGGCCGGTGGACGGGGCGTGGCCGTGGCCCGCGCCGTGGTGGTGGGCGTCGCGATGCTGGGTCATGGGACCAGAGTGCGCCGGGGCCCGCCGGAAGCGCGAGAAAAGTTGCCGGTACGGCAAACGTGTCGGCGCCGGGACCCGGTGCGGCCGCAGGGGGCGGGGCACGGACGCCCCTGCCGGCAGGGCTCGGGGGGCGGGGTGTCGTGGGCGCGGGAAAAGTCGTGGGACGTCGTCCGGGGCGGCTGTTAGCCTCGGACGTATGGGTGCGCTGTACTACTTCCTCTGATTCGGGTGCCGGCCCGGTCGCCGTCGCGGCCGCGGGCCGGTTTCGTGTGCCCTTTTTCCACGCACCCCGCAGAGGAACACACCCATGCGCGCTCGCGCCCAGCTCTCCCTCCGTCAGGTCGGCGTCTCCTTCGGGGACCGCCGGATCCTCGACCAGGTCTCGTTCACCGTCCGCCCCGGCGAGAAGGCCGTCGTCGTCGGTGAGAACGGTTCCGGCAAGTCCACCCTGCTCCGGCTGCTCGACGGCGGTCTGGCCCCGGACGAGGGCGAGGTCCTGGTCGACTTCCCGGGCTCCGTCGCCCGGCTCGCCCAGACGCTGCCGGAGACGTACCCCGTCGGGCCGGACGACACCGTCCAGCACGCCGTCGATCTCGCCCTCGCCGAACTGCGCGCCCTGGAAGCCGAACTGAGGGCCGCCGAGGCGGGCCTCGGCACGGCGGGGCCGGACGGGCTCGCCGCGTACGGCGCCCTCCTCGACCGGTTCGAGGAGCGCGGCGGCTACCGCGCCGACGCCGAGACCGCCGCCTCCCTGAACGCCCTCGGACTCGGGCACCTCACCCCCGACCGGCCGCTCGCCACCCTGTCCGGCGGGGAGCAGGCGCGGCTCGCGCTCGCCTGTGTGCTCTCCTCCGGCGCCGAGCTCCTGCTGCTCGACGAGCCGACGAACCACCTCGACCGCGACGCCGTCGACTGGCTGCGGGGGCGGCTCGCCGCGCACCGGGGCACCGCGCTCGTCGTCACCCACGACCGGGCCTTCCTCTCCGGCTTCGCCACGACGGTCCTGGAGGTCGACCGGGACCGGCGGACCGTGCTGCGGTACGGGGACGGCTGGGCCGGCTACCGGTCCGCGAAGGCCGCCGAGCGCCGCCGCCGGGCGCAGGAGCACCTGGAGTGGCGGGAGGAGGTGGCCCGCACCAAGGAGCTGGTCGCGGCGGCGGGGCAGCGGCTCGCGGTGACCGGGAAGGACCCGCGCCAGGGCTTCGGCAAACACCGCCGGTCCAGCGAGAACAAGCTGTCCGGGCAGGTGCGGACGGCCCGCCGCCGGCTGGAGGAGCTGCTGCGGGAGCCGGTGGCGGCGCCGCCGGAGCCGCTGCGCTTCGGCGGCCGGTTCGCCGGGGCGGACGCGGAGCCGTCCGAGGAGGCGCTGGTCGAGCTGGCCGGCGTGGTCGTCGGCGACCGGCTCGCCGTGGACGCGCTGCGGATCGGGGCCGGCGAGCGGCTGCTGGTCTCGGGGCCCAACGGGGCCGGGAAGACGACCCTGTTGCGGCTGCTGGCCGGCGAACTCGCCCCGGACGCCGGGGTGGTGCGCCGGACGGGCCGGGTCGGCCATCTCGCGCAGGAGCTGCCGCACTCCCCCACCCGCCGGACGGCCCTCGCGGTCTGGGCGGCCGGCCGGCCGGGGCCGCCGGAGGAGCACGCCGGGGAGCTGCTGGCGCTGGGCCTGCTGCGGGAGGAGGACCTGGCGGTGCCGGTGGCCGCGCTCTCGGCCGGACAGCGCCGACGGCTGGAGCTGGCCCTGCTGGTCTCCCGCCCGGCCGATCTGCTGGTCCTGGACGAGCCCACGAACCACCTCGCGCCCGCCCTGGTGGAGGAGCTGGAGGAGGCGGTCGCCGTGTTCCCGGGCGCGGTCGTCGCGGTCTCGCACGACCGGGAGTTCCGCGCCCGCTTCACCGGCCGCCACCTGGAACTGGCCGGCGGCCGGGTGACCGCCCTGACGGCGCGCGGCTAGCGGGCGCCGGGCTTCGCGTAGGCCGTGAGGCGGTACTCGGGGGCCGGGCGGGGGCCATGCTGGTCCGGGAGGGCGGCCAGGGCGGTGGCGAGGGTGTCCGTGGTGGCCGGGTCGCCGTGGAACCAGGAGGCGTAGTAGCCGGCGCGGAGCCTGCGGGCGGTGGACTCCGGGGTGGCGCCCTGGCCGTGGCCGGTGAAGGTGGTGGTGCCGGCCGGGGCGAGGCCGTGGGCGGCGGCGAGGGCGTCGACGCGCCCGGCGCGGTCGTGGGCGGCGCCGGGCGCCCGGTGCGGGCCGCACCTGCTCGATATGGCTGCGCGGGGGCTGGGGGGCGCGCGGGAGCTGGGTGGTGGCCTGCTT
>NZ_JBHYKM010000167.1:0-7949 GCF_042741435.1 Streptomyces sp. NPDC058955
CCACTCGTCACCGCCGCCGTCCCCGCCGGCGCCGCCCGCCCCCGGGCCATCGGCACCTGGACGGCGGTCGGCGCGGCCGGCGGCGCAGCGGGCGGCTTCGTCGGCGGCCTCCTCGTCGACCTGCTGAACTGGCGCTGGGTCCTCCTCGTCAACGTCCCCCTCGGCGCCCTCATCCTCGCCGCCGCCGCGCTCTGGCTCCGCGAGGGCCGCGCCGACGCCGGCCGCCGCCTCGACCTGCCCGGCGCGGTCCTCGTCACCGCCGGACTCGCCACCCTCGCGTACGGCATCGTGCAGACCGAGATGTCCGGCTGGACCTCCGCCGCCACCCTCCTCCCGCTCCTCGGCGGCCTCGCCCTCCTCGGCGCCTTCGTCGCCGTCGAGCGGCGCACGGGAGAACCCCTCGTCCCGCTCGGCATCTTCCGCAACCGGGCGGTGTCCGCCGCCAACACCGGGATGATGCTCGGCGGAGCCGCCTCCTTCGCCATGTGGTTCTTCATGACGGTGTACGCCCAGAACGTCCTCGGCTACCCCCCGCTCCAGGCCGGCCTCGCCCTCGTGCCCAGCTCCCTCGCCGTCCTCGTCGGCTCCAAGGCCGCGCCCCGCCTGATGGCCGTCACCGGCGCCAGGAACCTCGCCGTCATCGGACTCCTCGTCGCCGCCGCCGGCTTCGCCTGGCAGTCGACGATGACCGCCGACGGCACCTTCCTCACCACCATCCTCGGCCCCGGCCTCGTCATGATGGGCGGCCTCGGCCTCGCCACCACCCCCCTCGCCACCCTCGCCACCTCCGGCGCCGCCCCCGGCGACGCCGGTCTCGTCTCCGGCCTGGTCAACACCTCCCGCACGATGGGCGGCGCCCTCGGCCTCGCCGTCCTCACGACGGTCGCGGCCGCCGTCCCCACGGGCCCCGACCTCGCCCCCCTCGGCACACCGGACGGCTCCCACCTGGTCCCCGGCTACGCCATGGCCTTCCGCGTCTCCGCCGCCATCCTGCTCACCGCGGCCGTCCTGATGGCCGTCTGGCTGCCCCGCCCCGTACACCGAACGGTGCAGAAGCCCTAGCCTCCGTCACCGTCCGGTGTACGCCGGGGTGACCGCGCCGGGAGGACGCGGCCGCCCCTGCCCCCTCCGTAGCGTCCGGAGCACCACCCGGAAGCCACGACGAGGAGGACGGCATGACGACGACGAGAACGACCGCGACGACGACCGCGAGAACGACCGCGAGGACGACCACCGCAGGGGCAGGGCGGGCCCCGCTCGCCCTGCTCGGCGCCGGCGCCCTGGCCCTCACGGCGGTGGAACTGCTGAACCCCGGCTACGACCTGCTCAGCGAGGCCCTCAGCCGGTACGTGCACGGCACCGCAGGCCTGCTCCTCCCCGCGGGCCTCCTGGCGGCCGCCGGTGCCTCCGCCGTCCTCGCGGCACGGCTCCGGGGCGGCGGGGCCGGCCGGATCGCCGCGTGGGCGTGGGCCGTGGGGCTCCTGATCGCCGGGATCTTCCCCGCCGACCCGCCCGGCCACCACCACCGCCCCTCCCTCTCCGAACTCGTCCACGGCAACGCCGCCTTCGTCGCCTTCGCCGCCCTCCCCACGGCCGCGCTCCTCCTCCGCCGGACGCTCACCGCGGCCCGGCCCCGGCTGCGGACCGCCCTCGACGCCCTCACCGCCGTCTCCCTGCTGAGCACGGCCGTCCTCGCCGTCCTCCTCGCCGACGTCATGGACGGCGGCCCCTCGCTCGGCCTGCTCGGCGCCCCCACCCTCCTCGGGCTCGTCGAACGGATCGTGCTCGCCGCCGACTTCGGCTGGGTCGCCGTCGCCCTCCTCGCGACCGCTGCCGCGGAGCGGGGCCGTCGTGCATGATCGACGCATGGACCGAGCGCTCGCCCGTACGACCGCCGCCCTGCGCGCGGTACGTCCCGTGGACGGGCTCCTCGCGGCCGTCACCTTCGTCGCGGTGCTCGCCGGCACCGCCCGCTTCGGCGGCCGGCTGGACGCGGCGGGCGCCCTGCCGCTCGCGCTCTGGCTGGGCCTGCTGCTCCTGGCCCGCCGCCGGTGGCCCCTCGCCGTCCTCCTCCTGTCCGTCCAGGCCGTCATCGTCTTCCGCACCTCCGGTCTCACCGACATCGGCTGGGTGTGGCCGGTCTCCGCCGCGTACGCCGGGCTGGCCGCCGACGACCGCCCCGGCCGCCCCGGCCTGCCCTGGGCCGCCGCCGTCGGCGTCACCGAACTCGTCCTCGCCGCCGGCTGGGAGCTGCCCACGGCCGGCACCGCGCCCCGGGACGCCCTCGCCTCCCTGGGCGCCGAGGCCCTCTGGCTGGCCCTGCTCCTCGCCGCCGCCACCGCCTACCGCAACCGCCTCCGCTGGCGCGCCGAACGCGACGACCGCCTCCTCAGGGAGGCCAGGGAACGCGACCTGGAGGCCGGCCGGCGCATCGCCGAGGCCCGGCTGGAGATCGCCCGCGAACTCCACGACGTCGTCGGCCACACCCTCACCGTCGTCGGCCTCCAGCTCCGCGTCGCCACCGAGTCCCTGGACGACTCCCCGGCCGAGGCCCGGGCCGCCCTCACCACCGCCCAGGAGGTCCGCACCGCCGCCGTCCGCGACCTCCGCGCCCTCGTCCACGTCCTCCGCGCGCCGGGGGAGGCCCCGTCCCCGCAGGAACCCGCCGCCGGGGTCCCGGAACTCGCCGCCCTCGTCGCCCGCATGCGCACCCCCTCCCTCGCCATCCGCCTGGAGACCACCGGCGACCCCGCCGCCGTCCCCGCCCCGGTCTCCCTCGCCGTTCACCGCCTCGTCCAGGAGGCCCTCACCAACACCGCCCGCCACTCCGGCGCCTCCCGGGCCGACGTCACCGTCCGCTGCGAGGAGGGCCGTGTGGAGGTCACGGTCTCCGACGACGGGCGGACCCCGCCGGGCCCGGCGGCCGCCCCCGGACACGGCATCCGGGGCATGACCGAACGCGTCCACGCCCTCGGCGGCGAACTCACCGCCGGGCAGCCCGCCGACCGGGACGGCTGGCTCGTCCGGGCCGTCATCCCTGTGCCAGGCTTCCGGCCATGACGATCAAGGTGCTCCTCGCCGACGACCAGGCCCTCGTGCGGGCCGGCTTCCGCAGCCTCCTCGGCCGGGCCAAGGACATCGAGGTGGTCGGCGAGGCCGGCACCGGCGACGAAGCCGTCCGCACCGCCCGCGCCGTCCGCCCCGACGTCGTCCTCATGGACATCCGCATGCCCGGCACCGACGGCCTCACCGCCACCCGCACCCTCGTCGGGGACCCCGGCCTGACGGGGTGCCGGGTCATCGTCCTCACCACCTTCGAGACCGACGAGTACGTCTTCGCCGCCCTCCGCGCCGGCGCCAGCGGCTTCCTCACCAAGGAGATCGAACCGGACGACCTGCGCCAGGCCGTCCGCGCGGTCGCCGCCGGCGACGCCCTCCTCTCCCCGAGCGCCACCCGCCGGGTGATCGAGCGGTTCGCCCACCGCCCCGCTGCCCCCACCGAGACCCCCGAACGCCTCGACGTCCTCACCGCCCGCGAACGGGAGGTCACCCGCCTGATCGCCACCGGCCTCTCCAACGACCAGATCGCCGAACGCCTCGTCATCAGCCCGCTCACCGCCAAGACCCACGTCACCCGCGCCCTCGCCAAACTCGGCGCCCGCGACCGCGCCCAACTGGTGATCCTCGCCTACGAGACGGGCCTGGTCGTCCCCGGCGGGACCGTCTAGAGCCACCCCTGCTGCCGGGCGGCCCGCGCCGCCTCCATCCGGTTCCGCGTCCCGGTCTTCCCGATCGCGGCCGACAGATAGTTCCGCACGGTCGACTCCGACAGATGGAGCCGGCCCGCGATGTCCGCGATCGTCGCCCCGTCCACCGCCGCCGACAGGGCCTCCCGCTCACGCGCCGTCAGCGGGTTCGGCCCCGCGCCCAGCGCCGCCGCCGCGAGCGCCGGGTCGATGACGGTCTCGCCCCGCAGCACCGTCCGGACCGCCTCCGCCAGTTCCTCCACCGGCCCGTCCTTCACCAGGAACCCGGCCGCCCCCGCCTCCATCGCCCGCCGCAGATACCCCGGCCGGCCGAAGGTCGTCAGGATCAGCACCCGGCAGTCCGGCACCTCGTCCCGCAGCTCCGCCGCCGCGTCGAGCCCCGACATCCCCGGCAGCTCGATGTCGAGCAGCGCCACGTCCGGCCGCGCCACCAGCGCCCGGTCCACGATCTCGTCCCCCCGCCCGACCTGGGCGACGACCTCGATGTCCGCCTCCATCCCGAGCAACAGCGCAAGCGCCCCCCGCATCATCCCCTGGTCCTCGGCGAGCAGCACCCGAATGGACTTGGACGGCCGGTGTTCCCGCGGCATCTCGTTCACAACCGAAAGCCTAGGCCGGACGGTTCCTCCCCGCCGGACGGCGCGGGCCGCTCCGGCGAGGTCGGCAGCTCCGCCGTCAGACGGAAACCGCCGCTCGGGGCCTCCGCCGTGGCAAGGGTGCCGCCCGCCGCCGCGAGCCGCTCGCCCAAGCCCCGCAGCCCGCTGCCGGCTGCGGCGGGGGAGGGGCCGAGGCCGTTGTCGGTGACGGTGAGCCGGGCCCGCTCCGGGCCGCCCGTCACCACGATCTCGCACCGGCTCGCCCGCGCGTGCCGGACCACCTGCCCGAGCGCCGCGTCGAAGTACGGAGCGGCGGGCCCGCCCCGGCAGGCGTCCGTGTACGGACCTGACGGTGACAAATGTCCTGGGCTGCCACCGCCGGGGTACCGCGCACCCGGTGTCTGACGTACCGTCAGAAGTGTGACGTGCGAGGGTTCCCAAGCCGTCGGGCCTCCGCTATACATGGGGGACACCGAACTGGAACGCGTTCTAGTCAGCCGCGTCCGGGACGGTTCCCGCACGGCCTCGGCGTGACCGACGGTGCGGACGGTCGCGCCGAGGTCTTCCACTCCAAGGACCTCCAAGGAGCAGCAAGGCGATGCCCATCGACCCCGCCAAGGCCCTCGCCGCGGAACCCCGCAGCGCCGAGATCGCCTGGGACCACAAGGACGTCCAGCTCTACCACCTCGGCCTCGGCGCCGGCAGTCCCGCCACCGACCCGGCCGAGCTGCGCTACACGCTCGAATCCCGGCTCCACGTGCTGCCCAGCTTCGCCACCGTCGCCGGGGCCGGCATGGGCGTCGTCGGCGGGCTCTCCGCCCCCGGCATCGACGTCGACCTCGCCGCCGTCCTCCACGGCGGCCAGTCGATCACCCTCCACCGCCCGCTGCCCACCGGCGGCCGGGCGGTCTCCACCTCCCGCGTCGCCGCCGTGTACGACAAGGGCAAGGCCGCCATCCTGGTGCTGCGCTCCGAGGCCGCCGACGACGAGGGCCCGCTGTGGACCTCCGACGCCCAGATCTTCGTCCGCGGCGAGGGCGGCTGGGGCGGCGACCGCGGCCCCTCCGAGCGCCTGGAGGTCCCGGACCGCGAGCCCGACAAGACCGTCGAGCGCCCGATCCGCGAGGAGCAGGCCCTCCTCTACCGGCTCTCCGGCGACTGGAACCCGCTCCACGCCGACCCCGAGTTCGCCGCGCTGGCCGGCTTCGACCGCCCGATCCTGCACGGCCTCTGCTCGTACGGCATGACCCTCAAGGCCGTCGTCGACACGGTGCTGGGCGGCGACGTCACCCGCGTCCGCGGCTACCGCACCCGCTTCGCCGGGGTCGTCTTCCCCGGCGAGACCCTGCGCATCCGGATGTGGGCCGGGGACGGCCGCGTCCAGGCGACGGTGACGGCCGTGGAGCGCGACGACGCCCCCGTCCTCGCCGACACGCTCGTCGAACACTCGTAGATCCGCCCCGGAGGGAGCCGCACCATGCGCGCAGCCGTACTGCACGAGATCGGCCAGGACAAACTGGAGGTCCTCGACGACGTCGAGGCGGTGGGCTTCGGCCCGGGCAGGGTGCGGATCCGGGTGCGGGCCACCGGCCTGTGCCACTCCGACGTCTCCGCCATGAGCGGCGTCCTGCCCCAGCCGGCGCCGTTCATCCCCGGCCACGAGGGCGCCGGCGAGATCCTCGACGTCGGTGACGGCGTCACCGGACTGACCCCCGGCCAGCGGGTCCTGCTCTGCTGGCTGCCCGCCTGCGGCGCCTGCGCCGCCTGCCGGCGCGGCCAGACCCAGCTCTGCCTGGCCGGCTTCATGAACGCCGGCACCCCCAACTTCAAGCGCCCCGGCGGTGACGTCTTCGGCTTCGCCGGCACCGGCACCTTCACCGAGGAGGTCGTCGTCGACGCCGGCTGCGCCGTGCCGATCCCGGACGACGTGCCCTTCGACATCGCCGCCCTCATCGGCTGCGGGGTGACCACCGGCCTCGGCGCCGCCATCAACACCGCCAAGGTGGAGGCGGGTTCGTCGGTCGCCGTGATCGGCTGCGGCGGCGTCGGCATCTCCGCCATCCAGGGCGCCCGGCTCCAGGGCGCCGCCCAGATCGTCGCCGTCGACCCCGTCGAGTCCCGCCGCGAGGCCGCGCTCCGCTTCGGCGCCACCGAGGCCGTCGCCCCCGACGCCCTCGGCGACGCCAAGCAGCGGATCACCGCCGGCGAGGGCTTCGACTACGTCTTCGAGGTCGTCGGCAAGTCCGCCACCGCGCGGACCGCGTACGAGACCACCCGGCGCGGCGGCACCCTCTGCGTGGTCGGCGCCGGCGCCATGGACGACAACCTCCAGCTCAACATGTTCGAGCTGTTCTTCGACGAGAAGCGGATCCTGCCCTCCATGTACGGCGGCGGCGACGTGCTCCGGTCGTACGAGCGGGCCATCGCGCTCTGGCGGGCCGGCCGCATCGACCTGGAGTCGCTGATCACCCACCGGGTCCCGCTGACGGGCATCAACGACGCCCTGGAGCAGATGCGGACCGGCGCGTCCCTCCGTACCTGCATCGAGATCTGAGAGGACCCCGCCATGTCACTGCCTCTTGAGGGGCTGAGCGCGATCGTCACCGGCGCCGGGCGCGGGCTCGGCCGCGCCGAGGCGCTCGAACTGGCCCGGCTCGGCGCGTCCGTGGTCGTCAACGACTACGGGCAGCCCGGCCGGGACGGCTCCGGGGAGGCGTCGGCCACCCCCGCCGAGGAGGTGGCCGCCGAGATCGCCGCGGCGGGCGGCCGGGCCGTCGCCCACCTCGGCGACATCTCCGACTTCGAGACCGCGCGCGGCCTGGTCGACCTGGCCGTGACCGAGTTCGGCAAGCTCGACGTCCTGGTCAACAACGCGGGCATCCTGCGCGACCGGATGGTCTTCTCGATGAGCGAGGACGAGTGGGACTCGGTCATCCGCGTCCACCTCAAGGGCCACTTCAACACCACCCACTTCGCGGCCGTGCACTGGCGCGGGCGCGCCAAGGCGGGGGAGACCGGCGTCTACGGCCGGATCGTCAACACCTCCTCCGAGGCGTTCCTCGCCGGTTCGGCCGGACAGCCCAACTACGCGGCGGCCAAGGGCGGCATCGTCGGCCTGACCACCTCGACCGCGCTCGCCCTCGCCCGGTACGGGGTGACCGCCAACGCGATCTGCCCCCGCGCGCGCACCCGCATGACGGAGGACGTCTTCGCCGGCTTCGCCGAACCGGCCGCCGAGGACGAGCTCGACCCGCTGTCGCCGGAGCACGTGGCCCCGCTCGTCGGCTACCTCGCCTCCCCGGCCGCGGCCCGGGTCAACGGACAGCTGCTCGTCGTCCACGGCGGGATGGTCGCCGTCGTCGAACGGCCCCGGGTGGCGGCCAAGTTCGACACCGCCAAGGAGGCGTTCGGCTTCGAGGAGCTGGACGGGCTGCTCACCCCGTACTTCGCGGAGCGCCCGCCGGGCGAGACCTTCGCGGCCTCCGAGGTCCTGGGGCTGAAGAAGGGCTGAACGACCACCGGCGTGGGGGGCGGTGGGGACGGCGAAGGGCCCCCGGGGGCGGTTCCCCCCGGGCCCCTCGGCCCC
>NZ_JBHYKM010000167.1:7959-10942 GCF_042741435.1 Streptomyces sp. NPDC058955
GCGTGGCGTCACCCCCCCGGGGGGGGGGGGGGGGGGGGGAGGGCCGGCGCCCGGGGGTCGCGCACCCCCGGGCCCCGGCCCCCACGCGCGCGTGCCGGGCTCTAGCGCTCGTCCGCCTCGCGCCGGTGCCGGCCGTGCGGGGCGGAGGAAGGCTCCTCCGCCGCCGCGGCCGAACCCCGGTGCCGTCCGGCACCCGTGTCCTGCGACTCCTGCGTCGCCTCCGTGCTGTTCTCGGACATGGTCGTACTCACCCCGTTGGACGTGCTGGTGCTGTGCTGTGCTCTTGCTGCGGCGGTGAGTCTAACCAGCGGGTTTACGGTCCGTCAGAGGTGCCTGCTGGAGCGGGACCGGCCGGCACGCGCGCGGGCGCCCGTCCTCCCCGTCCGGCCCCCGGCCCGCCTCCCCGGCCGGCTCCGGCCCCCCGTCCGTCTCCGGGGCCGGCTCCGGCTCCGTCTCCGGGTCCGGCTCCGGCGGCACCGTGAGCCCGGCCAGCGCGCACGGCAGCTCGTCCGTCGAGCACGGCAGCCGCAGGACGCCCTCCGGCGACCACGTCCCGGCCCCCGCCACCCACCCGGGCGGCGCCGCCACCTGGTGCATCCGCCGCCCGGACGGCCGCCACAGGCCGACCCAGCTGCCGCCCGCCGCGTCGATCCGCAGCGCCACCCCGCAGCTCTCCGGCATCAGCACCTGGCCCGGCTGGATCGCGAACGGCGTCACCGCCGCGTCGTCCAGCCGCAGGCACTCGGGGAACCGCACCGGCAGCAGGCTGCCCAGCACCCCCCAGCCCAGCCGCTCGTGCCCCGGCGACGGCGCGTCCGAGCGGATCAGGAGCAGCCCGCTGTCCGGGTCCGCGAGCAGCAGCCGGTCGTCGCTCTCCTCGGTGATCTGGAGCAGCGGCGACACCTCGCCGCCCCGCTCCAGGTCCACCGCCACCGTCTTCACCGGCCCGTCGCCGAGCCGCCGGTCGAGCGCCAGTATCCGCCCCGTGCGGTCCAGCCAGACCCCGCCCGCGTAGTGGCCGGGCAGCTCCGCGACCCGCTCCGGGCCGAAGGCCCCGCCCGCCACCAGCCAGAGCGTGGTGGTCTCCGGGCCGGCGTGCATCGCGTACGCGCAGATGCCGTCCGGGGACGGCGGCAGCAGCTCCACGCGCCCCGGGCCGGGGGCCTCCACCGAGCCCAGCCGCAGCTCGCCGGTGCCGGGGCCGGTCGGGTACAGCAGCGAGAAGGTGTGGCGCGACCCGTCGACCCGGCGGCACACCAGGACCCGGCCGTCGGCCAGCGGCAGCAGCCGGGTGTCCGGCTCCTCGGGCTGGTCCAGCGGGAGCGGGACGGCGTACGGCTCCGGGCCGTCGAGCGTCCACCGCTCCGCGTACAGGGCGTCCCCGGAACCGGCCAGCCGGGCCCCGTACGCGCCGTTCGCCGTGATCGCGAACCCCGCCGGGGGGTGGACGGCCGTCCCCTCGCGGTCGCCGTCCTCGGCCGTGGTCTCGATGGCACACGCTGTCATCGACTCGTCACCTCCGGCCACGAAGCTAGTTTTCGCACTTCCAGCCGAACAACACGAGCCCCCGCACTTCACACATAAGGGTGGCGGTCGTCCCGTTCGATTGAGCGTGGGGGGCCGGTTGTGCTGCCGGGACCGGGGATACGTAAGGTAAGGCGAGCCTAAGCGGAGCCTGTGGGTCCGCCGTGGACCAGCCCTGCGTCGTCCCCCCTCGACGTCCGCCATCGAAGAGGAGCCCTCCCGATGTCCCTCCGCCGCCGCGGCACCGCCGCCGTCGTCGCCCTCGCCGCCGCGCTCTCCCTCGCGGCCTGCGGAGGAGGCGACGGCTCGTCCGACGCCTCCACCAAGAAGGAGGACACCGCGAAGAAGAAGGACGTCGCCACCGGCGGCAAGGACTTCGGCGACGCCGCCGCCAAGACCGCCGCCATGGGCACCGACGCCAAGCCGGGCCAGTTCCCCCGCACCCTCACCCACGCCATGGGCACCACCGAGGTCAAGGCCGCCCCGAAGCGCGTCGTCGTCCTCGACGTCGGCGAGCTCGACAACGTCGTCTCCCTCGGCGTCAAGCCCGTCGGCTACGCCCCTTCCGAGGGCGACGACGGCATCCCCGGCTACCTCGCCGAGGACGCCGGCAACCCCGAGTCCGTCGGCACGATCAACAACCTGAACCTGGAGGCCATCGCCAACCTCCAGCCCGACCTCATCCTCGGCAGCCAGCTGCGCGCCGCCGACAAGTACGACGAGCTGTCGAAGATCGCGCCGACCGTCTTCTCCATCCGCCCGGGCTTCACCTGGAAGGAGAACTACCTCCTCAACGCCGCCGCGCTCGACAGGACCGCCGAGGCGAAGGAGAAGCTCGCGGCCTACGAGACCAAGGCCAAGCAGCTCGGCACGGACATCGGTACGAACAAGCCGACCGTCTCGATGGTCCGCTACCTCCCCGGCAAGATCCGCCTCTACGCGAAGGCGTCGTTCATCGGCACCATCCTGGAGGACGCCGGCCTGCCCCGCCCGAAGAACCAGCAGGTGGACGAGCTCGCCGTCGAGGTCAGCCCGGAGAAGATCGACCAGGCCGACGCCGACTGGATCTTCACCGGCGTCTACGGCGACGCCAAGGCGACCAAGAAGGACGCCGCCCAGGGCAACCCCCTGTGGAAGAACCTCAAGGCCGTCAAGGGCGGCCAGGCCAAGGACGTCGCCGACGAGACCTGGTACCTCGGCCTCGGCGTGACCGCCGCGAACAGCGTCCTCGACGACCTGCGCGCCGATCTGGTGAAGTGACGCCGGGCCGACCCCTGGTTGTCCACAGGCCAGGACGGCGGGGCACGGAGGACAGGTAGCCTTTCCTCCCTGGCCCGGGAGTGGTTAATCATAGCGGCGGGCCTCGGCCGCTTGGCCCCCCCGCGGGGCCGGGCGGGGGGGCCCGCCCGGCGCGGTGAGTAGTCCCCACGTGGGGGGGTGTGGGGCCCGGCCACCCCGC
>NZ_JBHYKM010000167.1:10952-13124 GCF_042741435.1 Streptomyces sp. NPDC058955
TGTGTGTGTCTGTGCGGCGGGCCCCCCCCGGGGTGCCCCCCCGCCCGGGCGGGGGGGCCAGGGTGTCGTGGTAGCCTTTCCTCCGTGCCCCGTCTGTCTGAAGTCATCGCCGAGCTCGACGCCCTCTGGCCGCCCCAGCGGGCCGAGCAGTGGGACGCCGTCGGCACCGTCTGCGGCGACCCCGACGCCGAGGTCCGCCGTGTCCTCTTCGCCGTCGATCCCGTCCAGGAGATCGCGGACGAGGCCGTCGCCCTCGACGCCGACCTGATCGTCACCCACCACCCGCTCTACCTGCGCGGGACGACGACGGTCGCGGCGGGCCACTTCAAGGGCCGGGTCGTGCACACCCTGATCAAGCACGACATCGCCCTGCACGTCGCGCACACCAACGCCGACACCGCCGACCCCGGCGTCTCCGACGCCCTCGCCGGCGCCCTCGACCTGCGCGTCACCGGCCCGCTCGTCCCCGAGAACAACCTCGGCCGGATCTGCGAGCTCGACCACCCCGAGACCCTCGCCGAGTTCGCCGCCCGCGCCGCGAAGCGGCTGCCCGCGACGGCGCAGGGCATCCGGGTCGCCGGCGACCCCGCCATGACCGTCCGCCGCGTCGCCGTCAGCGGCGGCTCCGGCGACAGCCTCTTCGACGCCGTGCGGGCCGCCGGGGTGGACGCCTTCCTCACCGCCGACCTGCGCCACCACCCCGTCTCCGAGGCCACCCAGCACTCACCGCTCGGCCTCGTCGACGCCGCCCACTGGGCCACCGAGTGGCCCTGGTGCGAGCAGGCCGCCGCCCAGCTCGACGAGATCTCCGACCGCCACGGCTGGGACCTCCGCGTCCACGTCTCGAAGACGGTCACCGACCCCTGGTCCTCCCACCACACTTCCTCTGGAGCCCCCAACTGAACGCCGCGCCCGCCGACCAGATCCGCCTCCTCGACGTCCAGGCCCTGGACGTCCGCCTCCAGCAGCTCGCCCACAAGCGCAAGGCGCTGCCCGAGCACGCGGAGATCGAGGCGCTGACCAAGGACCTCACCCAGCTGCGCGACCTGCTCGTCGCCGCGCAGACCGAGGAGAGCGACTGCGCCCGCGAGCAGACCAAGGCCGAGCAGGACGTCGACCAGGTCCGCCAGCGCGCCACCCGCGACCAGCAGCGGCTCGACTCCGGCGCCGTCTCCTCCCCGAAGGACCTGGAGAGCCTCCAGCGCGAGATCACCTCGCTCGCCAAGCGCCAGGGCGACCTGGAGGAGATCGTCCTGGAGGTGATGGAGCGCCGCGAGTCCGCGCAGGAGCGCGTCGCCGAGCTCACCGACCGCGTCGCCGCCGTCCAGGCCAAGGTGGACGACGCCACCGGCCGCCGCGACACCGCCCAGGCCGGCCTCGACGAGGAGGCCGCCGGCGTCGCCAAGGAGCGCGAGGTCGTCGCCGGCACCGTCCCCGCCGACCTGCTGAAGCTCTACGACAAGCTCCGCGAGCAGCAGGGCGGCGTCGGCGCGGCCCGCCTCTACCAGCGCAAGTGCGAGGGCTGCCACATCGAGCTCAACATCACCGAGCTGAACGAGGTGCGGGCCGCCGCCAAGGACACGGTCGTGCGCTGCGAGAACTGCCGCCGCATCCTGGTCCGCACGGCGGAGTCCGGCCTGTAATGCGCGAGCTCGTGGTCGAGGCGGACGGCGGCTCCCGGGGCAATCCCGGACCCGCCGGTTACGGTGCCGTCGTCCTCGACCCGGCCACGGGCGAGACGCTCGCGGAGGCCGCCGAGTACATCGGCGTCGCCACCAACAACGTCGCCGAGTACAAGGGCCTCATCGCGGGCCTCCGCGCGGCCCTGGACCTGGCGCCCGACGCCACGGTCCGGGTCAGGATGGACTCCAAGCTCGTCGTCGAGCAGATGTCGGGCCGCTGGAAGATCAAGCACCCCGACATGAAGCCGCTGGCGGCCGAGGCGGCCCGCGCCTTCCCGGCCGACCGGGTCCACTACGAGTGGATCCCGCGCGAGCGCAACAAGCACGCCGACCGGCTGGCCAACGAGGCCATGGACGCCGGCAAGCGCGGCGAGCAGTGGTCGCCGCGCGACACGTCCGCGGCGCGGGTCGCGGCATCCCTGCAGCCCTCGGGCCCGCACGGCGACGCGTCGGCGGGCGGGGCCCGGGCCCGCGCGTCGATGGAGGTCGC
>NZ_JBHYKM010000168.1:0-13072 GCF_042741435.1 Streptomyces sp. NPDC058955
CCATGCCCGTCGGCGACCACCTCGCGCTCGCCCTCCCCCGCCGGGTGCTGCCCGCCGAGGACCGGCGCGTGCTGGGCGCCTTCGCCGCCCAGGCGGCCGTCGTCCTCGACCGGCAGCGGCTGGTCGGCGAGGCCGAGGAGGCCCGCCGGCTCGCCGAGGGCAACAAGATCCGCACCTCGCTGCTCGCCGCCGTCAGCCACGACCTGCGCACCCCGCTCGCCGGCATCAAGGCGTCGGTGTCGTCCCTCCGCTCCGACGACGTCGAGTGGTCGGAGGAGGACCGGGCCGAACTCCTCGAAGGCATCGAGGCCGGCGCCGACCGCCTCGCCCACCTCGTCGGCAACCTCCTCGACATGTCCCGGCTGGAGACCGGCACCGTCACCGCCGTGATCAGGGAGACCGACCTCGACGAGGTCGTCCCGATGGCGCTCCTCGGCGTCCCCGAGGACAGCGTCGCGCTCGACATCCCCGAGACCCTCCCGATGGTCGCCGTCGACCGCGGCCTGCTGGAACGGGCCGTCGCCAACATCGTGGAGAACGCCGTCAAGTACAGCCCGCCCGGAGCGCCGGTCCTCGTCGCGGCCAGCACCGCCGCCGACCGGGTCGAACTCCGCGTCGTCGACCGCGGCCCCGGCGTCCCCGACGAGGCCAAGGACCGCATCTTCGGCGCCTTCCAGCGGTACGGCGACGCCCCGCGCGGCGAGGGCGTCGGCCTCGGCCTCGCCGTGGCCCGCGGCTTCGTGGAGTCGATGGGCGGCACGGTGGTGGCGGAGGACACCCCCGGAGGCGGGCTCACCATGACGATCGGTCTCCCCAGGGCGATCGGACCGGCGAGCCCGACCGGGCCCTGACCGGCGTCAGCGCGGCGCCTACCCCTCGTCGGACCCGGGAGGCGGCGCGGGAGGCGGCACGGGAGGCGGCACGAGACGGGGTACGAGGCGTACGTACGCGACCATGCCGAGCACCTCGACCAGCGTCTGGGTCACCACCACCACGGCCGCGACCGCGAACGCGTCGGGCAGGGCGAGGGCCAGCGGCAGGACGACGAGGGAGTTGCGGGTGGCGCCGGTGAAGACGACCGCCCGGGCGGCGCCCGTACCGAGCCGGAAGAGCCGGGCGACGGCCCGGCCCGCGAAGGCCATCACCACCAGGAAGGCCCCGTAGAAGGGGATCACGGCGGCGACGTCGCCGAGGCCGCCGCGCACCCCGGGGATCTGCGAGGCGACCACCGTGAGGAGGGCCGCGGCCATCAGCGGCACCATCGTCGTGGTCGCCGCCGCCGCGACCCGCGCCCCGGCCGGCCGCCGGGCCGCCCACGCCTGGAGCGCCCAGGCGAGCCCGAGCGGCACCACGATCAGGACGAGGAACGCCTCCAGGAACGGGCCGGGCTCCACGACCTCGGCGAGCCCGGCGCCCAGGAAGACGTACAGGAAGCCCGGCAGCAGCAGCATCTGCGCCACCAGCAGCAGCGGGGTCGCGGCCAGCAGCCGGCGGCCGGAGCCGCCGGCGAGCCCCGAGAAGACGATCACGTAGTCCACGCACGGGCAGAGCAGCACCAGCAGCACCCCGAGGCGGATCCCCCGGTCGGCGGGGAGGAACGCGAACATCGCGGCCACCACGAGCGGGACGACGACGAAGTTCACCGTCAGCGCCGCCGCCAGGAACCGCCCGTCCCGCAGCGCCCTCACCAGGTCCCCGGCCGGCACCTGGAGGAACGTCACGAACAGCAGCGCCCCCAGGACCGGGTTGACGGCGTGCTCGAGACCGGCGCTGGCGCCCGGCGCGACCCACCCCAGCAGCGCCCCGGCCGCCATCGCCGCCAGATAGACCGCGACCTGCCGTTCCTCCAGCCACGCGACCACGTCCTACAGCCAGTCCCGTCGCTTGAAGATCACGTACAGGCTGGTGCAGACGATCCCCATCAGCCCGATCGCGAACGGATACCCGCCCGCCCAGTGCAGCTCCGGCATGGTGTCGAAGTTCATGCCGTAGATGGTCCCGACGAGGGTGGGCGCGAAGAGGATGGCGGCCCAGGCGGAGATCTTCTTGATCTCCTCGTTCTGTTCGAAGCCGGCCTCCGCCAACGCCCGCATCTCCGCGTTCTGTTGCTGTGTCACCAGGGTCGCGTTGACCGTGAGGATCTCGGTGAGGGCCTGGCGGAAGCCGTCGACGCGCTCGCTGGTGTGGGTCACGTGGTCGGCGACGTCCCGGAGGTAGCGCTGGAGCTCCTCGTCGGTGCCGTACTTGGCGAAGCCGGCCATCAGGCCGTGCAGCATGCCGACGAGGGGGCGGGTGGCGCGCTGGAACTCGACCATCTCGCGGGAGAGTTCGTAGATGCGGCGGGAGACGGCCGGGTCGCCGCCGAAGACCTCGGTCTCGATCTCGTCGACGTCGTTCTGCACGCCGGCGACGACCGGCGCGTAGCCGTCGACCACCGTGTCCAGGATGGCGTACAGC
This sequence comes from Streptomyces sp. NPDC058955, assembly GCF_042741435.1. NCBI lineage: Bacteria > Bacillati > Actinomycetota > Actinomycetes > Kitasatosporales > Streptomycetaceae > Streptomyces > Streptomyces sp. NPDC058955. Next base: position 2,458 of record NZ_JBHYKM010000168.1, read on the forward strand.
ACGGCCTCCGGGCCGAGCGCGAGCAGGTCGGGATTGCCCTCCATGCGACGGCGGACCGCCGACAGGTCGGGGGCCGCGCCGTGCCGGACCGTGATGAGGAAGTCGGGGCCGACGAAGATGTGCAGCTCGCCGAAGTCGACCTCCTCCTGGGCGTCCAGATAGCGGGCCGCGCGCAGCACGACGAACAGGGTGTCGCCGTACCGCTCCAGCTTCGGCCGCTGATGGGCTTCGAGCGCGTCCTCCACGGCGAGTTCGTGCAGGTCGAACTCGGCGGCCAGCGAGTGGAGCTCCTCCTCGGTGGGGCGGTGCAGACCGATCCACGCCATGCCGTCCGGGTGCTCGCGCAGCTGCCGGTACGTCTCCGCCAGCGTCGCCGGCGACGACACCTTGCGGCCGTCGCGGTACAGCGTCGCCTGGATGACGCTCGGCCCGCCGGACGCGTCCGGGGGCGCGGCGGCCGGGGACGGCTCCGGGCGGCGGCGCCAGGCCGCGCGGGGTCGGCGGTCGGACACGTACGTACCTCCGTCGGCTGCTTGCGGGACCCCGCCGGATCTTCGCCGGGGAGGAGAAGGGTATATGGGTGGGAATGGGATCCCCGCGGGCGGGGCCGCCCGCGGGGCGGCGATCGGACGGCCACGGCGGAGCGCGCCGCACGGCGAAAGAGGACAGGAACCGACCTCGATGCCTTGTACCGTCCCGGCATGGACACGCTTCCCCCGGTCTCGCGCCGCGCCCTGGGCCGCGCCACCCTCGCCCGCCAGCTGCTGCTCACGCCCTCGCCGCTCGGGCCGGAGGAGGCCGTGCACCACCTGGTGGGGCTCCAGGCGCAGAACACCAAGCCGCCGTACTACGCCCTCGCCGCCCGCCTCGACGGCTTCCGGCCCGAGGAGCTGTCCGCCCTCATGGAGTCCCGGGCCCTCGCCCGGATCGCCACCCTGCGCTCCACCGTCCACACCCACACCGCCCGCGACGCCGTCGCCCTGCGCGCCTTCGCCCAGCCGGGCGCCGTCGACCGGGAGCTAGGAATCTTCCGCAAGAAGCTCGACGGCGTCGACCTCGACCGGCTCGCCGCCCTCGCCCGCGAGCTCGTCGAGGCGGAGCCCCGCACCCCCGGGCAGATCCGCGCCCACCTCCTCGGGGAGTGGCCGGACGCCGACCCGCTGGCCCTGACCATGGCCGCCCGCTGTCTGCTGCCGCTCGTCCAGGTCACCCCGCGCGGCCTGTGGGGGAGGGCCGGGCAGGTGGCGCTGACCACCACCGACGTGTGGTTCGGGGGAGCCCCGTACGAGCCCGCCGACCCCGACGAGACCGTGCTGCGCTACCTCGGCGCCTTCGGGCCCGCCTCCGTCAAGGACATGCAGACCTGGTGCGGGCTGACCCGGCTGCGGCCCGCCTTCGAGCGGCTGCGGCCCCGGCTGGTCACCTTCCGGGACGAGGATGGCACCGAGCTCTTCGACCTGCCCGACGCGCCCCGCCCGGACGAGGCCACCCCCGCCCCGCCGCGCTTCCTGCCCGAGTACGACAACCTGCTGCTGTCCCACGCCGACCGGCGCCGGATCGTCCCCGAGGCGTACCGGACCCGCACCTGGACCGGCAACCAGCCGCACCGGGTCCTCCTCCTCGACGGGCTCCTCGCCGGGCTCTGGCACCTGGCGGAGGCCAAGGGGCGCGTCACCCTCACCGTCGAGCCCTTCGCCCGGCTCACCCGCGCCGACCGGGCCGCGCTCACAGAGGAGGCCGAGCGGACCCTCCGCCTCGCCGTGCCCGCCGACGGCGCCTACGACCTCGTCCTCCGCGCCGCCGAGTGACCGGCGGCGGCCGGAGGCCCCGACCTACGGCAGCGCCCCCGCCCGCCGCGCCGCCACCACCGCCTCCAGGCGGGTGTGCGCCCCCAGCTTCCGCATCGCCGAGCGCAGATAGCCCTTGACGGTCTCCGGGCGCAGCCCGAGCCGCTGGGCCGCCGCCGCGTTCGTCGCGCCGGAGGCGACCGCCGCCAGGACGTCCGTCTCGCGCGGCGTCAGCGCCACCCCGGGGAGCGGCGCCGGCCGGTCGGCCGCCGACTCCAGGCGGCCGCAGACGGCGAGCAGCCGGGCCCGCAGCTCCTCGTCGGCGACCTGCGGGGCGAGGGCCCGCAGCTCCCCGTAGGCGTGCCGCACCTCCTCCCACGACGGGCCGGGCGGCTCCGCCGGCTCCACCAGCCGGCTCACCTCGTCCCGTACGGCCAGCGCCTGCTCCAGGTCCCGGGCGGCCGCCACCGCCGCGTCGAAGACCCGCTCGCCCAGCGGCAGCGCGTCGCGCAGCGCCCCGTACAGCACCCCGCGCACCTGCCGCCGCACGACCACCGGCACCGCGATCACCGACCGCAGGCCCTCCGCCGACACCGGCAGGTCGTACTCGTGGGTGATGTGCCGGGCCACCGGATAGTCGGTGACCGCGCACGGGCGGGCCAGCGCCAGGCACTTCCCGCCCAGGCCGTTGCCGGGGGAGATCGCCAGGCCCTGGAGCGCCGGGGTCACCGCCCCGTGCAGCTCGGCGATCCGCAGCGGCCGGCCGCCGTCCCGCACCAGGCCGCCGAAGACCACGGGCAGCCCGCTGCCGCGCCGCAGCCGCAGCAGCGCGGCCCGCAGCTCCACCGCCTCGATCCGCTCGGACACGGGAGAACACTCCTTCCCTCTCACTCCATCACCCCCGAACGGGGGTAGTGAGACCTGGGTCACCGATTACACGATGTGCGGGACCGGTCCCGCAACGAGGAGGACACATGACGGCTACCAGCGCGACGGAGGAGTTCCGGACCGCCCGGGACTTCCTGCTCCGGCACCGCGAGGACTACGCGACGGCGTACGAAGGCTTCGCCTGGCCTCGCCCCGACCGGTTCAACTGGGCGCTGGAGTGGTTCGACGTCATCGCCGAGGGCAACGACCGCACCGCCCTGCACATCGTCGAGGAGGACGGCTCCGAGACGAAGGTGAGCTTCGCCGAGATGTCCGCCCGCTCCAACCGGGTCGCGAACTGGCTGCGCGCCCAGGGCGTCCGCGCCGGGGACCGGATCATCGTGATGCTGGGCAACCAGGCGGAGCTGTGGGAGACGATGCTCGCCGCGATGAAGCTGCGCGCCGTCGTCATCCCCGCCACCCCGCTCCTCGGCGCCGCCGACCTGCGCGACCGGGTCGAGCGCGGCCGGGCCCGGCACGTGATCGCGCGCTCCGAGGACACCGCCAAGTTCGCGGACGTGCCCGGCGACTACACCCGCATCTCGATCGGCGGCGACGGGGTGAACTGGCTCGGCTACGAGCTCTCCGCGCACGAGTCGGACGTCTTCGAGCCGGACGGCGTCACCGTCTCCCACGACACCCTGATGCTCTACTTCACCTCCGGCACCACCGCCCGCCCCAAGCTCGTCGAGCACACCCACACCTCCTACCCGGTGGGCCACCTGGCGACCATGTACTGGATCGGGCTCCGGCCCGGCGACGTGCACCTCAACATCTCCTCGCCCGGCTGGGCCAAGCACGCCTGGTCCAACCTCTTCGCCCCCTGGAACGCCGAGGCGACCGTCTTCATCCACAACTACACGCGCTTCGACGCCGGCCGGCTCATGGACGAGATGGAACGCCACGGCGTCACCTCCTTCTGCGCCCCGCCGACCGTGTGGCGGATGCTCATCCAGTCCGACCTGAGCCGGCTCGCCACCCCGCCGCGCGAGGTCGTCGCCGCCGGCGAGCCGCTGAACCCGGAGGTCATCGAGGCGGTCCGGCGCGCCTGGGGCGTCACCATCCGCGACGGCTTCGGGCAGACCGAGACCGCCGTCCAGGTCTCCAACAGCCCCGGCCAGCGGCTCAAGGAGGGCTCCATGGGCCGCCCGAGCCCCGGCTACGCGGTCACCCTGGTCGACCCGGTCACCGGCCGCCCGGACGCCGACGAGGGCGAGATCTGCCTCGACCTGGCCGCCCACCCCGTGGGCCTGATGACCGGCTACCACGGCGACCCGGACAAGACCGCCGAGGCGATGGCCGGCGGCTACTACCGCACCGGCGACATCGGCAGCCGCGACGAGGACGGCTACATCCACTACGTGGGCCGCGCCGACGACGTCTTCAAGGCGTCCGACTACAAGATCAGCCCGTTCGAGCTGGAGAGCGCGCTCCTGGAGCACGAGGCCGTCGCCGAGGCGGCCGTCGTCCCCGCGCCCGACGCGCTGCGGCTCGCCGTCCCGAAGGCGTACGTCGTCCTCGCCGAGGGCTTCAAGCCGGACGCGGAGACCGCCCGGGCCCTCTTCGCCCACTCGCGGTCCGTCCTCGCCCCGTACAAGCGGGTCCGCCGCATCGAGTTCGCCGACCTGCCGAAGACCGTCTCCGGCAAGATCCGGCGGGTCGAGCTGCGCCGCCTCACCGCCGAAGGCGCCTCCACCGGGCCCGAGTTCACCGAGGGAGACCTGGCATGACCGGTACGGAGCTCTCCTACGCGCACGGCACCTCGGACACCCCGCTGCTCGGGGACACCATCGGCGCCAGCCTGGACCGGGCCGTCGCCGCCTGGCCCGACCGCGAGGCCCTGGTCGACGTGGCCGGCGGACGGCGGTGGACCTACGCCGAGTTCGGCGCCGAGGTCGACCGGATCGCGGGGGCGCTGCTCGGCAGCGGCGTCCGCAAGGGCGACCGGGTCGGGATCTGGGCGGTCAACTGCCCCGAGTGGGTGCTCGTCCAGTACGCCACCGCCCGCGTCGGCGCCGTCATGGTCACCATCAACCCGGCCTACCGCTCCCACGAACTCGCCTACGTCCTGCGCCAGTCGGGGATCTCCCTGCTCTTCGCCTCGCTCGCCCACAAGAGCAGCGACTACCGGGCGATGGTCGAGGAGGTCCGGGCCGAGTGCCCGGAGCTTCGGGAGGCGGTGTACTTCGGCGACGCGAGCTGGGAGTCCTTCGCGGCCCGCCCGTCCGGCGGGCTCGCCCCCGAACCGCTCGCCGCCGACGAGCCGGTCAACATCCAGTACACCTCGGGCACCACCGGCTTCCCCAAGGGCGCCACCCTCTCCCACCACAACATCCTCAACAACGGTTATTTCGTGGGCGAGATGATCGCCTACACCGAGCGGGACCGGATCTGCGTGCCGGTGCCCTTCTACCACTGCTTCGGCATGGTGATGGGCAATCTGGCGGCCACCTCGCACGGCGCCTGCATCGTGATCCCGGCCCCGTCCTTCGACCCGGCCGCGACCCTCCGCGCCGTCCAGGAGGAGCGCTGCACCTCCCTGTACGGCGTGCCGACGATGTTCATCGCGGAGCTGAACCTCCCGGACTTCGCCGCGTACGACCTCTCCTCGCTGCGCACCGGCATCATGGCGGGCTCGCCGTGCCCGGTGGAGGTGATGAAGCGGGTGGTCGCGGAGATGAACATGGCGGAGGTCTCGATCTGTTACGGGATGACGGAGACCTCGCCGGTCTCCACCCAGACCCGGCGCGACGACGACCTGGAGCGGCGCACCGGCACGGTCGGCCGGGTGCTGCCGCACGTCGAGGTGAAGGTCGTCGACCCGGCCACCGGCCTCACCGTGGAGCGCGGCACCGCGGGCGAACTGTGCACCCGCGGCTACGGCGTGATGCTCGGCTACTGGGACGAGCCGGCGAAGACCGCCGAGGTCGTCGACGCCGGCCGCTGGATGCACACCGGCGACCTCGCGGTGATGCGCGAGGACGGCTACGTCCAGATCGTCGGCCGCATCAAGGACATGATCATCCGCGGCGGCGAGAACGTGTACCCGCGCGAGATCGAGGAGTTCCTGTATGGGCACCCCAAGGTGGCCGACGTGCAGGTCGTCGGCGTCCCCGACGAGCGGTACGGCGAGACGATCCTGGCCTGCGTGATCCCGCGCGACCCGGCCGACCCGCCGACCCTCGACGACCTCACCGCCTTCTGCCGCGACCGCCTCGCCCACTACAAGGTCCCGCACCGCGTCGAGATCCTCGGTGAGTTCCCGATGACGGTGAGCGGCAAGGTGCGGAAGGTGGAATTGCGGGAGAGGTACGGCGTCTAGGCGGGATCGTCCGTCAGGTCGCGCCGCATGCAGACGCGGGGCCAGGCCGCCAGGCCGTGGGCGGCCTCGGCCCTGCTGATGGCGCGCAGGCCGTCGGTGAGGGCCGGGTCGGTGTCGGCGAGGGGCCGGAAGCCGAGGCGGGCGTAGTACGGGGCGTTCCACGGCACTTCGGTGAAGGTCGTCAGGGTCAGGGCCGTCAGGCCCTCCTTCCGGGCGGCCTCCGCCAGGTGCTCGATCAGCGCCCGGCCGACGCCCCGGCGGGCCGCTTCGGGGTGCACGGAGACCTGCTCGATGTGGGCGGCGCCGTCGACGGTCTCCGCGATCAGGTAGGCGACGGGCCGGTCGGCGCCGTCGACCGCGACCCAGGCCCGGCCCGCCGCGCGGTACCCCTCCAGCACGTCCAGCGGCAGGGGTTCGTCGTCGGCGACGGCCGTCATGCCGAGGGTGCGGAAGGGTTCGCCCGCCGCGCGCTCGATGGACTGGAGCAGCGGGAGTTCGGCCGGTGCGGCCACTCGGATGCGCATACGTCAGTATGCCCCCGGCTCACCGTCCTCCGGGGGCCCGGGGGTCGAGCAGACCGCCGTCGCGGGAGAACCGGGGCAGGAAGAGGGCGAGTGCCGGGTCGCCGTAGAGCGCCACGTACAGCTGGACCAGCCGGCCGTCCGTCACCTCGCGCCGGTGCGCGGGCAGCGGGTGCCGCTCCCGCAGCTCGGCCAGCAGCCGCCGGGCGGCCCGCGTCGTCACCGGCAGCCGCAGCAGGGCGAGCGCGGCCAGGACGACCGGCACCCCGAGGGCCAGGACCGCCACGGGCCCGGGACCGCGCCCGGCGGAGGCGTCCGCGAGCAGTCCGGCCGCGAGGGTCGGGGGCGCGGCGGCGAGCAGCAGCCGGGCCGCGCGCCGGCGCCCCGGGGGACGCAGCAGCCCCGTCCGCCCCAGCTCGGCCCGCAGCCCGTCCACCGCCCGGCGCGCCTCGGGGCGCAGGGCCAGCGCGCGCGGCGGGAGGGCGTTGCGGAGCGAGTGGTGCACGGCGAGCTGGACCGGGTTGCGGATCCGCCCGGGCCCGCCATTGGCCCGAACCGTGTGTTTGCGGCCCGCCGCGACCGCGCCGTGCTGGTGCAGCGCCACCAGCGCGACCGTCACCGCGGCCCGCCGTCCGCCGCGCAGCAGGGCCAGCGCCTCCGGCCCCGGCACCGCCGCGGCGGAGCCCGTACCTCCGCCTCCGCCCGGCACGCGCAGCAGCGCCGCCGCGGCCAGCAGTTCGGCCCAGGCTGCCGCCAGGCACCACCACGTCCCCGTTCCCATGCCGTCCACCCCCAGGGTGTTTCTGCCCGGGGGAGCGTGATCGTCACGCGTGGATGGCCGGATCCGTTCGCTCGAACGGCGCGGCGACGGCTCGGTGCTGCCGTGGCCGGATCAGATGGCGCCGCCGGAGGTGAGTTCGTCGGCCGCGTTGTTCACGGGCTGCGGGGTGCCCGTGAGGTCGAGGACGAAGAGCGGCAGCCCTATCTCGGCGGCGCGCGAGCGGGCCTCCGGGGTGTAGCCCGCGAGCGAGAAGAAGACGCTCACGGCGGAGGCGCTGAGCCCGTTCAGCCACAGGCACTCGACGGCCCGCAGCCCGGCCGGCCGGGTGCTGGGGTCCACCTGGGCGACGAGCCCGGCGCCGCGCAGGTCCACCCCGGCGGAGTGCCGGTCCTCCGGCTGCACGATGTCCCGGAAGCCGAGCCAGTGCAGGTACGTGGCCGCCGCGGCGACCGCGTCCCGTGCCGTCCGGATGGTCACCGGCCGGAAGGCGCCCCGCGCGGCGGCGGGCCGCGGCGCGGACGGCGGCAGCGGGACGTGCTCCGGGTACCGCTCGGCGAAGGACCGGGGCGGGTTGCCGAACCAGTCGGAGACGGGTGCGACGGGCCTGCGCCGTCCGCCCCCGGCGTCCTCGTCCGGGGCGGCGAGGGGGAGGGCCGGGTCGGCGGCGGGCCCGGTGCCGGCGGAGTCGTCGGGGCCGTACGGCACGGGGCGGTGCCGCTCGGAGCCGTACCCCTCCTCGGGTCCGCCGTCCGGTCCGCTCACCGGCCAGGCCTCGGGTCCGCCGTCCGGTCCGCTCGCCGGCCAGGTCTCCGGTCCGCGCTCGGGCCCGGCGTCCGGTCCCGGGGCGGCGGACCCGGTCTCCGCCCGGCGTTCCTCGTCCTCCCCGGGCGGGGCCACCGGGATGCGCAGCACCGCACCGCAGCCGCAGCCCAGCTCCGGGTGCGGCCACTGGTCCTCGCGGCCGCAGGCCCGGCAGCGCACGGTGACCCACTCGTCGAGCCAGTTCCGGTGCCGGACCGGCTCGGCGGTGGCGTCGGGCACCAGCCGCGGGGCGACCGGGCTCCCGCAGGGACAGGGGAAGGAGGGCGCCGCGTACGCATGGCTCCGCCGGCACTCCGGGCAGCGCACCGTGACCGATTCACCCACACCGAACCCCCTCTTCCCGTTCGCCCATCGTCCACCAATCCGGCCGCGCGGGGGTGCGACTTCGGCCATCGGGGACGGTCCGCAGGCGCCCGCGGGTGCCCGTCTGGTGGGCGCTCCCTTGACGGCTTCCCGACCCCCACCTACATTGCTTCCGTATAGCAGAACAGTTCTTCCGCATTACGGAAACAGGACCGGGCGGCCCGCCCGGGACCTGCGACCGACCGGCCGAGCAGGAGCACTCCCATGCCTCGTATGACCGCCGCCGCAGCGGCCGTTGAGATCCTCAAGCGCGAAGGCGTCACCAACGCGTTCGGCGTGCCCGGCGCGGCGATCAACCCCTTCTACCGCGAGCTCAAGAACGTCGGCGGCATCAGCCACACGCTGGCCCGCCACGTCGAGGGCGCCTCCCACATGGCCGAGGGCTACACCCGCGCCAAGGCCGGCAACATCGGCGTCTGCATCGGTACGTCCGGCCCCGCCGGCACCGACATGATCACCGGCCTGTACTCGGCGATCGCCGACTCCATCCCGATCCTCTGCATCACCGGCCAGGCCCCGACCTCGAAGCTCCACAAGGAGGACTTCCAGGCCGTCGACATCGCCTCGATCGCCAAGCCGGTCACCAAGGCCGCGACGACCGTCCTGGAGGCCGCACAGGTCCCCGGTGTCTTCCAGCAGGCGTTCCACCTGATGCGCTCCGGCCGCCCCGGCCCGGTCCTCATCGACCTCCCGCTGGACGTCCAGCTCACCGAGATCGAGTTCGACCCGGAGACCTACGAGCCGCTGCCGGTCTACAAGCCGTCCGCGACCCGCGCCCAGGCCGAGAAGGCCCTGAGCTTCCTCCTGGAGTCCGAGCGCCCGCTGATCGTCGCCGGCGGCGGCATCATCAACGCCGACGCCTCCGACCTGCTGGTCGAGTTCGCCGAGCTGACGAACGTCCCCGTCATCTCCACCCTGATGGGCTGGGGCACCATCCCGGACGACCACGAGCTCGCCGCCGGCATGGTCGGCGTCCAGACCGCGCACCGCTACGGCAACGCGACCTTCCTGGCGTCGGACTTCGTCCTCGGCATCGGCAACCGCTGGGCCAACCGCCACACCGGTTACAACATGGACGCCTACACGGCCGGCCGGAAGTTCGTCCACGTCGACGTCGAGCCCACCCAGATCGGCAAGATCTTCGCGCCGGACTACGGCATCGCCTCCGACGCCAAGGCCGCGCTGGAGCTCTTCGTCGAGATCGCCAAGGAGTGGAAGGCCGCGGGCCGGCTGCCCGACTTCACCGCCTGGGCCGCCTCCGCGCAGGAGCGCAAGGCCACCCTCCAGCGCCGCACCCACTTCGACAACGTGCCGATCAAGCCGCAGCGCGTCTACGAGGAGATGAACAAGGCCTTCGGCCCGGAGACCCGGTACGTCACCACCATCGGCCTCTCCCAGATCGCCGCCGCGCAGTTCCTGCACGTCTACAAGCCGCGCCACTGGATCAACTGCGGCCAGGCCGGCCCGCTCGGCTGGACCATCCCCGCCGCCATCGGCGCCGCCACCGCCGACCCGGAGACCCCGGTCGTCGCGCTCTCCGGCGACTACGACTTCCAGTTCATGATCGAGGAGCTGGCGGTCGCCGCCCAGCACAAGGTCCCCTACGTCCACGTCCTCGTGAACAACGCCTACCTCGGCCTCATCCGGCAGGCGCAGGGCGGCCTCGGCATCAACTTCGAGGTCAACCTGGAGTTCGAGAACATCAACACCCCCGAGATCGGCGTCTACGGCGTCGACCACGTCAAGGTCGCCGAGGGCCTCGGCGTCAAGGCGATCCGCGTCGAGGACCCGGCGAAGCTGGGCGAGGCGCTGGAGCAGGCCAAGAAGATGGCCGTCGAGTTCCAGGTCCCGGTCGTCGTCGAGGCGATCCTGGAGCGCATCACCAACATCGCGATGAGCAAGACCGTCGACATGAGCGACGTCACCGAGTTCGAGGACCTGGCCACCGAGCCGGGCCACGCGCCGACCGCGATCAAGCCGCTCGCGGTCTGACCGCCGGGCCCTCCGGGCCCGCCCCCGGCTCCCGCCCCCCCCCCTCCTCCACGGGTCGGGGGCGGGCGGGCCGACCCCGGGCGCTGCCGTGCCGCGCCGA
>NZ_JBHYKM010000169.1:0-9438 GCF_042741435.1 Streptomyces sp. NPDC058955
GTGCGACGGCACCGCCCGCCCCGGGCCGCCCGCTCTCCGCGGGGGCGCCGACGGCTCAGCCGCCCAGCAGCAGCGCCTGGTCCAGCGCCTGGAGGAAACGATTCGTCGTCGCCCGGTCCCGGACCGCGAGCCGCAGCCAGTGCCGGTCCAGACCCGGGAAGGTGTCCCCGCGCCGGGCCGCGAACCCCAGCAGCCGCAGCCGCTCCCGGATCGCGTCCGCGCCCTCGATCCGGATCAGCACGAACGGCCCCTCCGCCGCCGCCACCGTCCGCACCTCGTCGAACTCCGCGAGCCCCGCCAGCAGATGCGCCCGCTCCGTCCCGATCCGGTGCGCCGCGTGCTCCGCCTCTGCCAGCGCCGCCCGCGACATGCACGCCTCCGCCGCCACCAGCGCCGGCGTCGACACCGGCCACAGCGGCTGCGCCCGCTCCAGGAGCCCGATCGTGTCCGGCTCCGCGAGCACGTAACCGATCCGCAGCCCCGCGAGGCCCCAGGTCTTGGTCAGGCTCCGCAGCACCACCAGACCCGGCACGTCCGTCCGCCCGGCCAGCGCCTCCCGCTCGCCCGGCACCGCGTCCATGAACGCCTCGTCCACGACCAGGTACCGCCCCGGCCGCGCCAGCGCCGCGATCGTCTCCGCCGGATGCAGCACCGACGTCGGGTTGGTGGGATTGCCGATCACCACCAGGTCCGCGTCCTCCGGCACCGCCGCCGGATCCAGCCGGAAGCCGTCCTCCTCGCGCAGCAGCACCCGGCCCACCTCGTGCCCGGCGTCCCGCAGCGCCGCCTCCGGCTCGGTGAACTGCGGATGCACCACCACCGGCCGGCGCACCGGCAGCGCCCGCGCGAGCAGCACGAACGCCTCGGCCGCGCCCGAGGTCAGCAGCACCCGCCCGGTGGGCAGGTCGTGCCGCTCGGCCACCGCCGCGCGTGCCGAGCGCCCGTCCGGATAGGCGGCCAGGTCGACCAGCGAATGGGCGATCCGCTCCCGCAGCCAGTCCGGCGGGGTCGCCGTGCGGACGTTGACCGCGAGGTCGATGAGTTTCTCGTCCCGGACCTCGGCGTCACCGTGATGACGCAGGTCGTGGATGTGGCTCCCCGCGTGGGGGCTGTCCGTGTGGGTGTCCATGTCCGCCGTCGTGTGGGGGGTGGGGATGTGGGGTGTGCCAGGCTCGCCAGCGATGTACCCGCACGTCAAGGGCAACAACCGTGCGACGGACGTCACTTCGTCCGGACGAAACGGTGCGAATCCGGCGATCGCACACGTCACGCGCCGCGACTTCCGCTTCGGCACCAGCAGCACCGCCCCCGGCCCCGCCGCCCGCAGCGCCGCCGCCTCCGCCACCGACGCCGTCCCCGTCGCCGCCAGCGGCACCTCCGACGGATGCGGTACGGCCACCCCGGCCAGCTCCCCGGCCGGGAACCCCGCCACCGGCACCCCGAACCGCCCGGCCGCCGCCACGATCCCCGGCTCCGCCACGCGCGCGTCCAGCGTCGCGAACCCCACCACGCGCGCGTGCCCCGGCCCGCCCAGCTCCGCCAGCGCGGCCCGCACCAGCGTCAGGACCTCGGCCTCCGTCGCCCCCGAGCGGGCCCCCACGCCGATGTGCACACCGGGCACCCCATCCGCTACCAAGGGGCCATGGCTGTGCTCGTCGCGCTCGGCGCGTTCCTCATGACGCTCTTCGGCGGCTGGGTCGCGCAGCGCGTCACCGACCGCCGGCACCTCGTCCTCGGCCTCGCCGGCGGCCTCATGCTCGGCGTCGTCGGACTCGACCTGCTGCCCGAGGCCCTGGAGGCCGCCGGCGAGGAGGTCTTCGGCGTCCCCCAGGCCCTGCTGCTGTTCGTCGGCGGCTTCCTCTTCGCCCACGTCGTGGAACGCCTCCTCGCCACCCGCCGCGCCGCCCACGGCGCCGAGACCGGGGCGGGGGAGCGGGCCGGCGGCAAGGCGGCCGCGGAACGGACCCCGCAGGTCGGACTCGTGGCCGCCGCCGCCATGGTGCTGCACAGCCTCATGGACGGCATCGCCCTCGGCGCCGCCTTCCAGGTCGGCGGAGGCATGGGCGCCACCGTCGCCCTCGCCGTCGTCACCCACGACTTCGCCGACGGCTTCAACACGTACACGCTCACCCGCGTCTACGGGAACGAGCGCCGCAAGGCCCTCGCCATGCTCCTCGCCGACGCGATCGCCCCGATCGCCGGCGCCGGCCTCGCCACGCTGCTCACTCTTCCGGAGGAACTGCTCGGTAGCTATCTCGGCTTCTTCGGCGGCGCCCTGCTCTACCTCGCCGCCGCCGAGATCCTGCCCGAGGCCCACCACACCCACCCCGCCCGCACCACCCTGCTCTGCACGGTCGCGGGCGTCGGCTTCATCTGGCTCGTGGTGGGCCTCTCCGGCGGCTGAACTCACCCGCAGCGCCCCACGAACCGCGCGGCGACCTCGGGGGACCCCGCCCAGTGCGTGTGCACGTAGCTCGCGTGCACCCCGCCCTGCACGAAGCCCTCCACCCGGGTCTCCGGCTGCCGCAGCCCCCAGGCCGCGAGCGCGCCCGCGCCCGGCTCGATCACCGTCCGGTGGAACTCGTGCCCGCGCAGCCGCGCCCCGGCCGGCGCGAGGACGCTGTCGCTCACGGCCACCGCGTCCCGGTAGCCCAGCGTCAGCCGCGTCGACATCCGCGCGTCCGCGTCGAGCACCCCGCACATCGGCGTGCCGTCCAGCGACCGCGCCAGATACAGCAGCCCGGCGCACTCGGCGGCGACCGGCGCCCCGGTGGCGGCGAAGGCGGCCACGGCCTTCCGCAGCGGCTCGTTGGCGGCCAGCTCGGCCGCGTACATCTCCGGGAACCCGCCGCCGACGACGAGCCCGCCCGTCCCCTCCGGAAGGCTCTCGTCCCGCAGCGGGTCGAAGGTCACCACCTCCGCGCCGGCGGCCGTCAGCAGCTCCGCGTGCTCGGCGTACGAGAACGTGAACGCGGCCCCGCCGGCCACGGCGACCACCGGCCGGCGCCCCGCCCGGGGCGCCACGACCGGCGGCGCCCACGCCTCGGCGGGCAGCTCCGGCGCCGACCGCGCCAGCGCCAGCAGCGCCTCCAGGTCGCACCCGGCCCGCACCTGCTCCGCCTGCGCGGCCACCGCCTCCACGGCCTGGGCCTGCCGCTCGGCGACCGGGATCAGCCCGAGGTGCCGCGACGGCGTCGCCACGGCGGGCGCCCGCCGCAGCACACCGAGCACGGGCACCCCCGACTCCCCGAGCGCCTCCCGCAGCAGGTGCTCGTGCCGGTCGGTCGCGACCTTGTTCAGGATCACCCCGCCGATCCGCACCTCCGGGTCCCAGGACGCGAAGCCGTGCACCAGCGCCGCCACCGACCGCGACTGCGAGGACGCGTCCACGACCAGCACCACCGGCGCCTTCAGCAGCTTCGCCACCTGCGCCGTGGACGCCAGCTCGCCCTGGTCGGCGGCCCCGTCGTACAGGCCCATGACCCCCTCGACCACGGCCAGGTCGCAGCCCCGCGACCCGTGCGCGAAGAGCGGCGCGACCAGCCCCGTCCCGCACATGAACGCGTCGAGGTTGCGGCCCGGGCGGCCGGTGGCGAGCGCGTGGTAGCCCGGGTCGATGTAGTCGGGCCCCACCTTGTGCGGGGAGACGGCCAGACCACGGCCGGCGAACGCGGCCATCAGGCCGGTCGCCACCGTGGTCTTGCCCGCGCCCGACGAGGGGGCCGCGATGACGAGACGTGCTACCACTCGATGCCCCGCTGGCCCTTCTGACCGGCGTCCATCGGGTGCTTCACCTTGGACATGTCGGTGACCAGGTCGGCGAAGTCGACCAGCTCCTGCGGCGCGTTGCGCCCGGTGATGACGACGTGCTGCTGCCCCGGACGGTCCCGCAGCACCTCGACGACCTCCTTCACGTCGATCCAGCCCCAGTGGAGCAGGTACGCGAACTCGTCGAGGACGTAGAACTTGTACTTCTCCTCGGCCAGGTCCCGCTTGACCTGCTCCCAGCCCTCGCGGGCCTTGTCCTCGTGCGACTGCTCGCCCTCGGCGACCTCGCGCTGGATCCAGGACCAGCCCTCGCCCATCTTGTTCCAGGTGACCGTCCCGCCCTTGCCGGTCTCGCCGAGCGCCTTGAGGGCGTTCTCCTCGCCGACCTTCCACTTGGCGGACTTCACGAACTGGAACACCCCGATCGGCCAGCCCTGGTTCCAGGCGCGCAGCGCCATCCCGAAGGCGGCCGTCGACTTCCCCTTGCCGACGCCGGTGTGCACCATTACCAGCGCCCGGTTGCGGCGCTGACGGGTCGTGAGACCGTCGTCGGGCACGACGGTCGGCTGTCCCTGCGGCATTAAGCGGCCCTCCTGACAGAGCGGTTGACTTGTGCTTCTCGTACCAGCCCGGCGATCGCGTCGGCGCGCAGTTCGTCCAGGGTGACGGCTGTGCCGCCCAGATCGCGGGCGAGGCTCCCGGCGAGACCGAGCCGCACCGGGCCCGCCTCGCAGTCCACGACGACGCTCGCGGTGCCGTCGGCGGCGTGCAGCCGCGCGGCCCGCGCGGCCAGACCCACCGGGTCCGGCCCGCCGCCGGTCGCCCGCCCGTCGGTCACGACCACGAGCAGCGGCCGGCGCGAGGGGTCCCGCAGCCGCTCCACCCGCAGCACGTCGTGGGCCTTCAGCAGCCCGGCGGAGAGCGGCGTACGGCCACCGGTCGGCAGCTCCTCCAGACGGGCGGCGGCCGCGTCCACGGAGGACGTCGGCGGCAGCGCCAGCTCGGCGCCGCGCCCCCGGAAGGTCACCAGGCCGACCTTGTCGCGCCGCTGGTACGCGTCGAGCAGCAGCGACAGCACGGCGCCCTTCACGGCGCCCATCCGCTTCCGCGCGGCCATCGACCCGGAGGCGTCCACGACGAACAGCACCAGGTTCCCCTCGCGCCCCTCCCGCACCGCCTGCCGCAGATCGTCCCGGCGCACCACGAGCCCCGCCCCGGACCGCCCGCGCGCCTTCTGGTGCGGGGCGGCGGCCCGGACGGTCGCCGACAGGTGCAGCTTGGTCAGCGCGCCCTCGGGGCGGGTCGCCCCGGTGGTCCGGCCGTTCTGGGTCCGGGCCCGGGAACGCCGCCCGGCCGCGCCCTCGCCGAGCCCGGGCACGCTGAGCATCTTCGTACGGAACGGCTCGCCGGCCTTCACGGCGGCCCGCTCACCGGCCGCGCCCCGGGGCGCGGGCGCGTGCTCGGGAGCCTGGGCGGGGCCCTGTTCCGGCACGCCGTCCGACTCGGGCGCGGGTCCCTCACCGCCCTGCGGCGGCACCCCGCCGCCACCGGGCCCGCCGTCCCCCGGCCCGTCGGGACCCGGGTCCGGATCGTCGTCCGGCTCCTCGCCCTTGAACTGCTCCAGGGTCTCGTCGAGCTTGTCCTGGTCGATCCCCGGCGCGTCGAAGGGATTGCGCCGCCGCCGGTGGGGGAGCGCGAGCAGCGCGGCCTGCCGCACGTCCTCGCTCGTGACCTCCTCCCGCCCCGCCCAGGCGGCGAGCGCGGTCGCGGTCCGGGCCATCACGATGTCGGCGCGCATGCCGTCGACCTCGAACGCGGCGCAGGTGGCGGCGATCTGGAGCAGCACGGCGTCCCCGAGCACCACCCGGGGCAGCAACTCCCGTGCGGCGACGATCCGTTCGCGCAGCGCGGCCTCCTCGCCGGCCCAGCGGGCGGCGAACCCGGCGGGGTCGTCCTCGAACGCGAGCCTGCGCCGCACCACTTCGACCCGCTCCTCGGGCACCCGCGAGGCGGCGACCTCCACGGTCAGCCCGAACCGGTCGAGCAGCTGCGGCCGCAGCTCGCCCTCCTCGGGGTTCATCGTCCCGACGAGCAGGAACCGCGCCGCGTGCCGCACGGAGACGCCCTCGCGCTCGACGTGCGAGGCGCCCATGGCGGCGGCGTCGAGGAGGTGGTCGATCAGATGGTCGGACAGCAGATTGACCTCGTCGACGTACAGGATCCCCCGGTGGGCGGCGGCGAGCAGCCCCGGCTCGAACGCCTTCACCCCCTCGGCGAGCGCCCGCTCGATGTCGAGCGCCCCGACGAGCCGGTCCTCGGAGGCCCCGACGGGCAGCTCCACCATCCGGGCGGCCCGCGCCTCGGCCCCGCCGTCCCCGTGCGGCCCGTCCGGGCACCCGGGATCGGGCGAGCCCGGATCGCAACTGAACCGGCACCCGGCGACGACGGCCACCTCGGGCAGCAGTTCGGCGAGTGCCCGCACGGCGGTCGACTTGGCCGTCCCCTTCTCGCCGCGCACGAGCACACCCCCCACGGCCGGCGAGACCGCGTTCAGCAGCAGCGCGAGCCGCAGATCGTCCATCCCGACGACGGCGGTGAACGGAAACCGGGTGCTCATCGCATGTTCCTCTCCAGAAGATGACTGTCAACCGCCGCCGTTCCCGCCACCGGCCCGCCGGCCGCCGACGGCGCGCAACCGCCCACAGGGGCTACCCGCAGGTGACGTTCCGAGCCGCACGGGTGGTGCGGGTGGGAACCACAGCCCGGCCGGAGGCCGGGCGCAGCCCCCGCGCGGCGAGCCCGCGCCGAGCGCCCGCCCCGCACCCCGATCACGGCGCACCCGGCGGCACGAACGGCAGCCCCTTCGGGGCCCCGTCCTCGATGAGCCGCAGCAGCGCGTCCGTGTCGGCGTGCTCCTCGACCAGGTCGCCGAGGCGGTCCAGCTGCTCCTCGCGCAGGGCGCCGAACGACGTGTCGGGGGCCGGGACGAAGGCCCGTCCGGCCGCCGCCGCGACCTCCCGCAGGAAGGCCCGCCGGAAGCCGTCGCTCTCCAGGGAGCCGTGCCAGTGGGTGCCCCACACGGCGCCGACCCGGCACCCGTCGAGGAACGGCTCCCCGCCGCGCACGTCCGCGACGCCGTGGTGGATCTCGTACCCCTCGACCCGCTCCCCGAGCGCCTCGCCGACCGGCCGCGCGAGGGTCTTCTCGCGCGCGAACCGGACCCGTACGGGCAGCAGCCCGAGCCCCTCGACGGCGCCCGCCCTCGACTCGACCTCGTCCTCGATGTGCTCGCCCAGCGCCTGGAAGCCGCCGCAGATCCCCAGCACCGGACGGCCCTCGGCGGCCCGCCGGACCAGTGCCTCCGCGAGGCCGCGCTCGCGCAGCCACGCCAGTGCCTTGACCGTGCCGCGTGTGCCCGGCACGACCACCAGGTCCGCGTCGGCCAGCTCCTCCGGCCGGTCGACGAACCGCACGATCACGCCCGGCTCGGCGGCCAGCGCGTCCACGTCGGTGAAGTTCGACATCAGCGGGACGGCGCAGACCGCGACCCGCAGCACGTCCGCGCCGACCGGCGGCGCGACGACGGACTCGCGGACGGTGCCGCGCAGCGAGACCCGCAGGCCGTCCTCCTCGTCGATGCCGAGGCCGTGCGCGTACGGCAGGACGCCGTAGGTCCGGCGACCGGTCAGCCCGTGCAGCATGTCCAGGCCGGGCTCCAGGAGCGTCACGTCACCGCGGAACTTGTTCACCAGGTATCCGGCGATCAGCTCCTGGTCCTCGGGCGCGAGCAGCGCCGTGGTGCCGAAGAACTGGGCGAAGACCCCGCCCCGGTCGATGTCGCCGACCACGACCACGGGCAGCCGCGCGGCCCGCGCGATGCCCATGTTGACGATGTCGGTGCGGCGCAGATTGATCTCGGCCGGGCTGCCGGCCCCCTCGCAGATCACCGCGTCGTGGGTGGCCCGCAGCTCCTCCAGGCAGGCGAGCACCGGCTCGAAGAGCGTCTGCTGGCGGCCCCCGTGGTAGCCGCGGGCGCTCATCTCGCCGACCGGCTTGCCCATGAGCACGACCTGGCTGGACCGGTCGCCGCCCGGCTTGAGCAGCACCGGGTTCATCAGCGCGGTCGGCTCGACGCGGGCGGCCTGCGCCTGCATGGCCTGGGCGCGGCCGATCTCGGCGCCCTCCCGCGTCACGAAGGAGTTGAGGGACATGTTCTGTCCCTTGAACGGCGCGACCTTGACGCCCTGCCGGACCAGCCAGCGGCAGATGCCCGCCGTGACGACGCTCTTGCCCGCGTCGGAGGTCGTCCCGGCGACGAGCAGCCCCCCACCCCTCACTTCGTCCTCCGCTTCGCCGTGGCCTCGAATGCCGTGTCGGTCAGGATCCGGCCGCCCACACAGGCGGCCAGGGTCAGCCAGGTCACCCGGCGGGAGAGCCGGACGGCCCGGTCGATGTCGGCGACCTCGACGGGCCGCCCCCCGCCGTTGAGGACGGGCCGGTGCTCGACCCGCCCGCCGTACGAGAGCGTTCCCCCGAGCCGTACCCCGAGGGCGCCCGCGAACGCCGCCTCGACCGGTCCGGCGTTGGGGCTCGGGTGCTTACCGGCGTCCGCCCGCCAGGCCCGTACGGCTCCGCGCCGGTCGCCGCCCGCGAGGACCGCGAGCGCGGCGGTGAGCCGGGCACCGGGCCAGCCGGCCAGGTCGTCGAGGCGGGCCGAGGCCCAGCCGTAGCGGCGGTACCGGGGTGACCTGTGGCCCACCATGGCGTCCAGCGTGTTGACGGCCCGGAAGCCGAGCAGCCCGGGCACGCCCGCGACCGCGCCCCAGACGAGGGCGCCGACGACGGCGTCGGAGGTGTTCTCGGCGACGGACTCGACGACCGCGCGGGCCATCGCGGGACCGTCCAGGGACTGCGGGTCGCGCCCGACCAGGTGCGGCATCCGCTCCCGGGCGACCTCCAGGTCGCCGGCGGCGAGCGCCCCGCCGATGGCCCGGGCCTCCCGGCCCAGGGTCGTACCGCCGACGACGGCCCACACGGCGGCGGCGGTCAGCGCGGCGGAGGCGGCCCGGCTGCCACGGGCCGTACGGGCGGCCAGCGCCCCGGCGGCGGCGGCGCCACCGGCGCAGACGGCGGTGTGCAGGGCGCCCCGGCCGCGGTGGTCGCGGTACAGGCGCCGCTCGACGGCGGCGGCGGCCCGGCCGAAGGCGGCGACGGGGTGGCCGCGGCGGGGATCGCCGAGGACCAGGTCGACGGCGAGGCCGGCGGCCGCTCCGTACGCGAAGACTGCGGTGGCTCGGGAAGCCACGGGGGTGCGGCCGGGCATGGCGGCGTGTCCTCACTCAGGGTCCGCGCCCTGGGTCGACGTGACCGGCGGCGAGAGTTCCTGACTCCCGGTCCCCGGCTGTTCGCCGGGCCCGGTCACAGTGGCGGGACCGCGCCGGAATCGCACCGGGCTTCCTCTCCATTGCCGCCGTATTGGCCCCGGCAGTCCACCACGCCCCGCGAAGGGCCGTCAACTCACCCTTGACCTGCGACGGGTCACTGTGCGGAGCGCCACAGACACGAGGGCCGGGGGCGGGCCCGCCGGGCGTGGGGGGGCGCGCGCGCCCCGGGGTGGGGGGCTGACACCGCAAGTGGATATCCGCAGACCAGAGACAGCCCCCCCCCGCG
>NZ_JBHYKM010000169.1:9448-12712 GCF_042741435.1 Streptomyces sp. NPDC058955
CGGAAGAGGTGCGGGCCCGGCCCCGGAGCGTCGTGGGTCAGACCACGATCAGGTAGATGCCGTACGCGACGGCCGCCGCGCACAGCGCGAAGCAGGCGTAGGCGCCGGTGCGGGCCAGGACGGCGGAGCCGCCCGCGGCCGCGGCCTTCTCCTGCTTGCCGAGGCCGACGATCCCGAGGGTGAAGAGGCCCACGAGGGCGACGGTCGCCACGAGGCTGACTCCGAAGACGGAGCCGAGAGCTGCCCAGTCGATCTTCATGGATTGGGTTCCCGTTTCCTTAGGGGTTCTCGGAGGGGGGGCTCAGACCGCGGCGGCGGGGGCCGGGGGAGCGGCGGGGTCGTTCGGCCCCGGCGCGTGGATGGTGGTCTTGAGGCCCTCGTCCGCGACGGCGGCGACGGAGCCGGCCGGCGGCGGGGTGACGGCGGCGATGGCCGTGGTCACGACGCCCGCGGGCTCGGCCCCTCCCGCGCCGGGCTCGTCGTCACCGTTGACGTTGGTGTGGTCGACCACCTGGCGGCGGGAGAAGAGCCAGATGCCGAGGCAGGAGGCGATCAGGAAACCGGCGACCAGGTAGACGCCCCAGTCGCCCTGACGGGCCACGAACTCGGCCCCGGCCGCGACCAGGCCGGCGGCCGGCAGGGTCAGGCCCCAGGCGACGAACATGCGGGTGGCGGTCGACCAGCGGACGACACCGCCCTTGCGGCCCAGGCCCGCGCCCATCACACCGCCGGAGCAGACGTGCGTGGTGGAGAGGGAGTAGCCCAGGTTGGAGGAGGCCAGGATGACGGTGGCCGCGCTGGTCTGGGCGGCGAAGCCCTGCTGCGGCTGGAGGTCCGTGAGGCCCTTGCCCATGGTGCGGATGATGCGCCAGCCGCCGAGGTAGGTGCCGAGCGCGATCGCCATGCCGGCGGAGACGATGACCCACACGGGCGGGTTCGAGCCGGGGACGAGCGCGCCGCCGGCGACCAGGGCGAGGGTGATGATGCCCATGGTCTTCTGGGCGTCGTTGGTGCCGTGGGCGAGGGAGACGAGACCGGCGGAGGCGATCTGGCCGGCCCGGTAGCCCTTCTCCGTGGTCTTGGCGTCCGCGTTCCGGCCGATGCGGTACGTCAGCCGGGCGGCGAGCATCGAGGCCGCACCGGCGACGATCGGGGCGGCGATCGCCGGGATCAGGACCTTGGTGACGACGACGTCGCCGTTGACACCGCTGAAGCCGATCGAGGCGACGGTCGCGCCGATGAGGCCGCCCATGAGGGCGTGGGACGAGCTGGAGGGCAGTCCGACCAGCCAGGTCACCAGGTTCCAGAGGATCGCGCCGACGAGCGCGGCGAGGATCACTTCGGGCTGGATGCCCTCCTCGTTCACGAGTCCCTTGGAGATCGTGTTGGCGACCTCCACGGACAGGAACGCGCCGACCAGGTTCAGCACGGCGGACATGGCCACCGCCGTCTTGGGCTTGAGAGCACCGGTCGAGATGGTCGTGGCCATCGCGTTCGCGGTGTCGTGGAAACCGTTCGTGAAATCGAACACGAGAGCTGTCACGACCACAATGGCGAGCAGCAGCGTGATGTGTTCCATTTACCCAGGCAATCGTTTGACGTCAGTGGCTGGTCGAACGTAGGCAACCTGAGTGAACGGAAGGTGAACTGGGTGGGGCATCACGGTGTCCCGAACCGGGGTCGTGAGATTCCGCTTCGCCTCCAGGATTCCTCCGTGTCCACCATCCGGTCACCCCGCGACCCCGGGTAATCCCGGACCCCACGGGACGCACCGGACCCGAGCCGCCTGCGTGCCCGATCGCCGCGTTTCACCCGCTGGACGGTCTCACCCGCACGAGGCACCCACCGGGGAGACCCATGTCACTCTCCCGGGCGGCGCCTCCGGATCGCCCGGACGCCTCCCCGGGGCACCCGCCCGGCCCCGTCCCGGTGGCAGCCCCCGGCCCCCGTGCCGAGACTGGGAGCGTGCGCCCGGCTACAGCGACGGCAGCGGCCGTCACCACCCTGATCGGTGTCGGCGCGGCCGCCGTGGCGGCCGGCCGGTACGCCAGCGACGTCGCCCTCAAGGCCGCCTCCGGGCGGCCGCTCCCCGGCGACCCCAAGCTCACCGTGCACGCCACGGGACCCGAGCGGGTCACCCTCACCCGCAGCCTCGCCTCGCTGCGCCCCGGTACGTACGGGATGACGGCGCCCGGCCTGCACGCGGTCACCGGACCGGTCCTCGACCGCGTCCCGCACACCGCCGACACCGTCGTCCGACGCCTCGAACGCGTCGAGCGCGGGGCGCTCGCCCCCGGCAGCCGCGTCCGGCTCACCCCGCAGCTGCACATCGGCACCCCGGAGACCGCGCTCGGCCTGCCGCACGAGGACGTCGAGATCCCCGGCGAGCTCGGCCCCCTCCCCGCCTGGCTCGTCACCGGCCCCCGCGCCACCTGGGTCGTCGCCCTGCACGGCATCGGCGCGGGCCGCGAGCACGCGCTGAACCTCGTCTCCTTCTACGCGCGCCGCCGCGTCCCCGTCCTCGTCCCCGCCTACCGCGGCGACGACGGCGCCCCCCGGCCGGCGGACGGCATCGCCCAGCTCGGCGACACCGAGTGGCGGGACGTCGACGCGGTCCTGCGGTACGCGGTCCGGCGCGGCGCGCAGAAGATCGTCGTGCACGGCTGGGGCACCGGCGCCTCCATGGCGCTGCGCGCCGCCGCCGAGTCGGGGGTGCGCGACCGGATCGCCGGCCTCGTCCTCGACTCCCCGGTCCTCGACTGGGAGGCCACCGTACGCAACCTCGCGGTGGCCCGCGGCGTCCCCGCCCCGCTGGTCCCGCTGGCGGTCCGCGCCGCGCTCGGCCGGACCGGCCCGCACCCCGACCACACGGCCGGCCTCCGCGTCCCGGTCCTCCTGGCGCACGGCCCCGACGACACGATCGCCCCCTGGGAGCCCTCGGTCGAACTGGCCACCCGCCGCCCGGACCTGGTCACCCTCCTCCCGGTCCGCCGGGCCCCCCACGCGGCCATGTGGAACGCCGACCCCCTCCGCTACGAAGAAGCCCTCCGCCGCTACCTCACCCCCCTGATGTAACCCCCACCCACCAGGGCGCCCCCCGCTGCAGGCACTCCTTCCGCCGGGGCGGTGCCCACCCCCGCGCCCGGCTGGGGGCGTTGCGGGCGGCCGCCGCCGTTTCGTTGTGGGCAATCGTTCCGCTGGGGCGATGGGGGTCCCCCCTGCTCGAGCGAAGCCGAGAGCTTGGGGGAGGGTGGGCACAACGGA
>NZ_JBHYKM010000170.1:0-12711 GCF_042741435.1 Streptomyces sp. NPDC058955
TCCTTCGTTCCTGTTTCCAGGCCCTCCGGGCGCTTCCTTCGTTTCCGACTCTATCAGATCTTTCCGATCCGATTTCCTCGGCGCTTTCCGGTCCCTTTCGCTTTCGCTCCGGGCCCTTCCGGCGTTTCCGACTCTATCAGATCCTTTCGGCGTCTGATTCCCAGTCAGCGGGGTTTGTCTTCCGGGCTGTTGGGCCCTTCCGACGAGTGAGACTTTAGCGGATTCCTTGGCCCCGAAGCGAATCGGGGCCGACGTCCGGACTTCGAACGCGGATTCCTCATTTCGCAAAAACGCACGGAAAGCAGAACGGCACGACGAATCGCGGCCGTCAGGCTCGGTGGTTCTTGCGGAATGGCTGTCCGGGGCCGACCGGGGTCGGTGCTCACGTCGGACAACTCGGAGAACACTACGGATCGGTCAATCCCGTGTCAACCCACGTCCTGGGGCGTACTCTCTCCGTATGACTACGCGTGCGCTCACCACCCTGTGGTGGGCCGCCTGACGGCGGCCCGTACTGACGCATGCACACGGCCGCCGATCCGGCGGCCGTTCGCGTATCCCCCTCCGGGAGCCGGGCCGTCGGGCCGGCTCGGGACGGAGAAGGAGCGGAACGCGATGACGAGGATCTTCAGTGGGGTCAAGCCGACCGGGCATCTGACGCTGGGCAACTACCTCGGAGCCGTACGGCGGTGGGTCGAGGTGGACCAGCACCGGGGCGAGGCGCTGTTCAGCGTGGTGGATCTGCACGCGCTGACCGTGGAGCACGATCCGGCGCGGGTGCGCAGGCTCAGCCGGCAGGCGGCGACGCTGCTGCTGGCGTCGGGGCTCGATCCGGAGGTCTGCACGCTGTTCGTGCAGAGCCACGTGGACGAGCACGCCCGGCTGTCGTACCTGCTGGAGTGCACGGCGACCGACGGCGAGCTGCGGCGGATGATCCAGTACAAGGAGAAGAGCGTGCGGGCGCGGGAGGCCGGGCAGGGCGTGCGGCTCTCGCTCCTCACGTATCCCGTGCTGATGGCCGCGGACATCCTGGCCTACGGGGCCGACGAGGTGCCGGTGGGCGAGGACCAGACGCAGCACGTGGAGCTGACGCGGGACCTGGCGGTGCGGTTCAACCAGCGGTACGGGCACACCTTCACCGTGCCGAAGGCGACGCGGCCGACGGTGGCGGCGCGGGTGATGGACCTCCAGGACCCCGTTTCGAAGATGGGGAAGTCGCACGAGAACGGGGCCGGGATCGTCTATCTCCTCGACGACGCGGACACCGTGCGGCGCAAGGTCATGCGGGCCGTGACGGACAGCGGGCGGGAAGTCGTCTACGACCGGGACGCCAAGCCGGGTCTCGCGAATCTGCTCGATCTGATGGCGGCGGCGACGGATGGGAACCCGGAGGAGCTTGCCGGTGTATATGAGTCGTACGGGGCGTTGAAGAAGGACACGGCGGACGCGGTCGTCGAGCTGCTGCGGCCGGTGCGGGAGCGGCATGCCGAGCTCGCGGCGGATCAGGGGTTCGTGGACCGGGTGCTGCGGGACGGGGCCGAGCGGGCCCGGGGGATGGCACGGCCGCTGGTGGACCGGGCCTACCGGGCGATCGGGCTGTTGCCGGCCGTGTGACGGAAGGCGGCGCGGTAGTCGCGCGGGCTGGTGGCGAGGTGCGAGGCGAAGTGCTGGCGCATCGTGACCTCGCTGCCGAAGCCCGCGCGGCGGGCCACTTCGGGGAGGGGATGGTCGGTGAGTTCGAGGAGTTTCTGGGCGGCGGCGACGCGCTGGGCGATGAGCCAGTGGAGCGGGGTGGTGCCGGTGGTGGCCTGGAAGTGGCGGGCGAAGGAGCGCGGGGACATGCCGGCGTGGGCGGCGAGGCTGGCGACGGTGTGGGGCTGGTCGAGATGGGCGAGCGCGTGGGCGCGGACGGCGGCGAGCGCGTCCTCGTCGCGGTCGGCCCTGGGGGTGGGGCGCTCGATGAACTGGGCCTGGGTGCCGGTGCGGAACGGGGCGGTGACCATCGAGCGGGCGACGGTGGCGGCGACCTCGGCGCCGTGGGCCGTACGGACGAGGTGGAGACAGAGGTCGATGCCGGCTGCGGTCCCGGCCGAGGTCCAGATGCCGGTGTCCTCGATGTAGAGCGCCTCCGGTTCGACGCGGATCCGGGGGTGGCGGGCGGCCAGGGTGTCGGCGAGGCGCCAATGGGTGACCGCGCGGCGGCCGTCGAGCAGGCCGGCGCGGGCGAGGACGAAGGCGCCGGCGCAGAGGGAGGCGACGGGGACGCCGCGGGCGTGGGCCTGGCGGAGGGCGTCGAGGACGGGGGTGGGGGCGTCGGCGTCGGGGTCCTCGATGCCGGGGACGAGGACGAGGTCGGTGGGGGTGAGGGTGTCGAGCCAGTCGAGGGGGCGGTCCGGGGTGAGGCTCAGGCCGCCGCGGATCGGGACGGGGGTGGTCGGGTCGGCGGCGACGCGGCGGAGGTCGAAGGCGGGGACGTCGCGGGTGGTGCGGTCGGTGCCCCAGACCTCGGTCACGACGGAGACGTCGAAGGCGCGGATGCCGGGGAAGGAGAGGAGAGCGATGCGCTGAGGGGCCGCCATGGTTGGCAGTAAACCATCGATCGCTGGCTTCGGCGCCTCTGGGACGGGTGCCGGGTCGGCGGCAGGATCGTGGTCATGGAGATCGAGAAGAACGCAGCGCTGATCGTCATCGACGTCCAGAAGGGCTTCGAGTACGAGTTCTGGGGTCGTCGGAACAACCCGGAGGCGGAGAAGAACATGACCGCCCTGATCGACCGGTGGCAGGAGACGGGCCGGCCGGTGGTCTTCGTGCGGCACGACTCGCCGCGGGAGGGTTCGCCGCTGGAGCCGGGGACCGCGGGGAACGCGTTCAAGGACTTCGTCGAGGAGCGGCGGGGCAAGGGCGCCGGGCCCGAGGTGCTGGTGACGAAGACGGTGAACTCCGCCTTCTACGGGGAGCCGGACCTGGACGCGTGGCTGAAGGGGGCGGGGATCGAGCAGTTCGTGATCGTCGGCATCCAGACGAACATGTGCAACGAGACGACGGCCCGGATGGGCGGGAATCTCGGGTACGACGTGGTGTTCCCGCTGGACGCGATGCACACCTTCGACCTGGCGGGGCCGTTCGGCTGGACGCAGACGGCGGAGGAGCTGACCCGGGCGACGGCGGTGTCGCTGCACGGCGGGAAGTTCGCCCGGGTCGTGACCACGGAGGACGTGCTGAAGGGGACCGTGGCGGAGTAGGGGTCAGCCGTTGCCGGAGGCGAGCTCGCGGCTGCGGTCGCGGGCGGCTTCCAGGGCGGCGATGAGGGCGGCGCGGACGCCGTGGTTCTCCAGCTCGCGGATGGCGCTGATGGTGGTGCCGGCGGGGGAGGTGACGGCCTCGCGGAGCTTCACGGGGTGTTCGCCGCTGTCGCGGAGCATGACGGCGGCGCCGATGGCGGCCTGGACGATCAGGTCGTGCGCCTGGGCGCGGGGCAGGCCGAGGAGAATGCCGGCGTCGGTCATGGCCTCGACGAGGAAGTAGAAGTACGCGGGGCCGGAGCCGGAGAGGGCGGTGGCGGCGTCCTGCTGGGACTCGGGGACGCGGAGGGTCTTGCCGACGCCGCCGAAGATCTCCTCGGTGTGGGCGAGGTGCTCGGGGGTGGCGTGGCTGCCGCCGGAGATCACGGACATGCCCTCGTCGACGAGGACGGGGGTGTTGGGCATGACCCGGACGACGGGGGTGCCGGGGCTGAGCCGCTCCTCGATGAAGGAGGTGGGGATGCCGGCGGCGGCGCTGATGACCAGGCGGTCGGTGGCGACGTGGGGGCCGAGCTCGTCGAGGAGGCGGCCCATGTCCTGCGGCTTGACGGCGAGGATGAGGGTGTCGGCGCGCTTGGCGGCCTCGGCGTTGGTGACGGTCTCGACGCCGTAGCGGTCGCGGAGTTCCTCGGCGCGCTCGCTGCGGCGGGTGGTGACGAGGAGGTGCGCGGGGTGCCAGCCGGCTCGGATCATGCCGCTGAGGAGGGCTTCACCGATCTTGCCGGTGCCGAGGACTGCG
The DNA here is from genome assembly GCF_042741435.1 of Streptomyces sp. NPDC058955. NCBI lineage: Bacteria > Bacillati > Actinomycetota > Actinomycetes > Kitasatosporales > Streptomycetaceae > Streptomyces > Streptomyces sp. NPDC058955. The sequence goes on from NZ_JBHYKM010000170.1 coordinate 4,042, forward strand.
ACGGTCTGGGTCATGGCTCTGTTCACCTCGCCGGAGGGGGTACGTGTCGTCATCCTCGCACCGGCGGGGCGGCCGGTGCGCGGGGTGTCCGAGGGGCGGTCAGGCGGTGCGGCGGCGGAGGGTGGCGGCGCCGAGGGCGAGGACGAGGACGGCGCAGCCCGCCACGACGAGGGCGTCGCGGACGAAGGCGGACGTCACGTCGGGGTGGCGGAGGACCTCGTTCATGCCGTCGACGGCGTACGACATGGGCAGGACGTTCGAGATCGCTTCGAGGGCGGGGGCCATCTTGTCGCGCGGGGTGAAGAGGCCGCAGAGGAGGAGCTGGGGGAAGATCACGGCCGGCATGAACTGGACGGCCTGGAACTCGGAGGCGGCGAAGGCGGAGACGAAGAGGCCGAGGGCGGTGCCGAGGAGGGCGTCGAGGAGGGCGACCAGGAGGAGGAGCCAGGGGGAGCCGACGACGTCGAGGCCGAGGAACCGGACGGCGAGGCCGGTGGCGAGGACGGACTGGAGGACGGCGACGAGTCCGAAGGCCAGGGCGTAGCCGGCGATGAGGTCGGCCTTGCCGAGGGGCATGGCGAGGAGGCGTTCCAGGGTGCCGGAGGTGCGTTCGCGCAGGGTGGCAATGGAGGTCACCAGGAACATGGTGATGAGCGGGAAGATGCCGAGGAGCGAGGCGCCGATGCTGTCGAAGGTTGCCGGGCTGCCGTCGAAGACGTAGCGGAGCAGGAAGAGCATCAGGCAGGGCACCAGCAGCATCAGGGCGATCGAGCGGGGGTCGTGGCGGAGCTGGCGCAGGACGCGGGCGGCGGTGGCGAGGGTGCGGGAGGTCGTCATGGGCGGGTCTCCTGGTGGGCGGCGCGGGCCGTGGCGGCGTCGACCAGGTGGAGGAACGCCTCTTCGACGGTGGTGGTGCCGCTCTGTCGGCGGAGGGTGTCGGGGGTGCCTTCGGCGAGGATCTCGCCCTCGCGCATGAGGAGGAGGCGGTGGCAGCGCTCGGCCTCGTCCATGACGTGGGAGGAGACGAGGAGGGTGGTGCCCCGGTCGGCGGCGAGGCGGTGGAAGAGGTCCCACAGGTCGCGGCGCAGGACGGGGTCGAGGCCGACGGTGGGTTCGTCGAGGACGAGCAGGTCGGGGGTGCCGAGGAGGGCGACGGCGAGGGAGACGCGGCTGCGCTGGCCGCCGGAGAGGCGTCCGGCGAGGGCGTCGGCGTGGTCGGTGAGGTCGACGTCGGTGAGGGCGTGGTCGACGGCGGCGCGGCGGGCGGGGCGGTGGGCGCGGCCGGGGAGGAGGACGGCGGCGAAGTAGTCGAGGTTCTGCCGGACGGTGAGGTCGTCGTAGACAGAGGGGGCCTGGGTGACGTAGCCGATGCGGGGGCGGAGGCCGGGGTGGCCGGCGGGGCTGCCGAGGACGGTGAGGGTGCCGGTGACCTTGGCCTGGGTGCCGACGATCGCGCGCATGAGGGTGGTCTTGCCGCAGCCTGAGGGGCCGAGGAGGCCGGTGACGCGGCCGGCGGGGACGGTGAAGCCGAGGCCGCGCAGGACGGTGCGCTCGCCGCGTACGGCGGTGAGGTCGCGGGCGGTGATGGCGGTGAGGTCGCGGGCGGCGGCGGGTTCCTGGTCGGGGGGTTCGGGCTCCCCCGCGTCGTAATTCATCATGTGATGAATAGTGGGGACGGAAAAGCCCCCGCGTCAAGGATCGCGGGGGCTCGGGCGGTCCGGTTCCGGACGCGCCGGACCGTCGCTCAGGAACGCTTGGGCTTCTTGCGGGCGGCCGGGTTGCCGGTGCGGGCGCCGCGCCGCTTCTCGTGGCGGGCGCGGGCCGTCTCGTACTCGGCGCGGCGGAGCTTCTCGCCGGGGGCCTCCAGGAGGCAGCGGAGGGCGTAGGCGAGGAGCACGCCGATGAAGCCGATGGCCTTGAGGCTCTTGAGGGAGTCCTCGCGGGCCTGGTCGGCGGGGCGGCGGCCGAAGCCCTCCCAGGTCTTGGTGAAGGCGATGGCCGAGCAGATCGCGAACATCAGGATGACCAGCGTGTTCACCAGCCCGCCCACGTCCGCGACCTGGAGTCCCTGGTAGGCGAAGCGCAGGACGAAGGCGCCCGCGGCGGCCGCGGCGAGCGCGCCGACCGCGAGGCCGGCGCGCCGCAGGCCGTAGTGGGCGCTGTGGTCGACCCAGGTCGTCCCGAAGAAACGGATCTCCTCGGGCTGGGGTCCGCTCGTGCCGGTTCCGGGGGTCTGCTTGTCCTCGCTCACGAGGTCGATTATCCCCGGTGCGCCGCCGGAGCGGCCGAGGCGAAGGTCCTCAGGCGCAGCGCGGCGCGACGTAGTCGTCGCTGCCGGTCTTCACGTAGGCGTCGGAGACGTACTGCCCCGGGGCGATGCTGTCCCAGAGGCGGGTGGTGCCGTACGGTCCGGAGATCCACTCGCCCGGCTTCTGGCAGTAGACCGGGACGGTCACGCCCTCGGCGAGGACCCGGACCACCGGGTACTGGGTGCTCGGGCCGGAGCGGACGTTGACCCGGTAGCCCGGCGCGACCGGGTAGTACTTCACCGTCATGGCTGTTCTCCCCCTGGCTTCACTCTGTGCGACGCGCGCAGGCTAGCAAGCTCCTCCGACATCGCGGGGGCCATCGACTAGGCTCCTCGCGTCGCGCACGCGCGCGTGGACGGACGCGGAACCACACGGGGGTGGGAGATGCCGCCGTTGAGCAGTACCGACGCGGGCCGGGGCGCCGAGGGTCCCGAGTACGCCGGGGAGTACCGGCTGCAGGCGGTGCTCGGAGCGGGCGGCATGGGCGTCGTCCATCTGGCCTCCTCGCCCTCCGGGCTGCGGCTCGCCGTGAAGGTGGTGCACGCGCGCTACGCGGAGGATCCCGACTTCCGGGCCCGGTTCCGCCAGGAGGTGGCCGCCGCCCGCCGGGTCAGCGGCGCCTTCACCGCGCCCGTCGTGGACGCCGACCCGGACGCCGAGCGGCCCTGGATGGCCACCCTCTACGTCCCCGGCCCCACCCTCGCCGACCAGGTCCGCCAGCGCGGCCCGCTCTCCCCCGCCGAACTGCGCCGGCTGACCGCCGGGCTCGCCGAGGCGCTGCGCGACATCCACCGCGCCGGGGTGGTGCACCGGGACCTCAAGCCGAGCAATGTGCTCCTCACCGACTCCGGGCCCAAGGTCATCGACTTCGGGATCTCCCGGCCCGTCGACAGCGACCTGCACACCGAGACCGGGAAGCTGATCGGCTCGCCGCCGTTCATGGCGCCCGAGCAGTTCCAGCGGCCGCGCGAGGTCGGGCCGTCCGCCGACGTCTTCGCGCTCGGCTCGGTCCTGGTGCACGCGGCGACCGGGCACGGCCCCTTCGACTCGGACAGCCCGTACATCGTGGCCTACCAGGTGGTCCACGACGAGCCGGACCTCTCCGGGGTGCCGGCCGAGCTCGCGCCGCTGGTCGCGCGCTGCCTCGCGAAGGAGGCGGCCGACCGGCCGACGCCCTCCGAGATCATGGCGGCCCTGCTGCCGCCCTCGTACGCGGCCGAGGCGTTCATACCGTCCCAGCGGCGGCGGCCCGCGCTGCCCGCCGACCCGTTCGCGCCGGACGGCCGTACCGGCGGCCCCGCCGGGATCCGTACCGCCGACCTCGCCGGCGGCGACACCACGACCCGGGCCGCCGTGGCCGCCCCGCCCGCGCGCCGGCGGCGCTCCCGGCTCGCCCCGCGGCTCACGGTCTCCGCCGCGGTCGTGCTCGTCCTCGCCGGGGCCGGGGTGTACGCGGCGCTGCGCCCGCCGGCCCGGCCCGTGGTCGAGGGGCCCGCCCACCCCGCCGAGGTGGCGACCTCCTTCGACGGCTGGGTCACCCAGCTCCAGCGGTACGGCGGCTCCGCCGCGCCCTCCTGCGCCCACGAGGCCGGCTCCCTCTACTGCGCGGCGCGGGGCGTGTCGCTCGCCCGCCTCGACCCGCGGACCGGCGAGGTCCTGTGGAACCGGACCGGGCCGGTCGACGCGGAGGCGCCGGACGCGCCCGTGCCGCTGGTCGGCGGGCCGGACCCGCTGGTCGGCGCCGCGCCGAAGGCCGGCCCCCTGCGCGCGTACGCCGTCGAGGACGGGACGCCCGGCTGGACCGCGCGCGCGGACGTCCCCGAGACGTACCGGCCGGCCGGGCCGGTGGTGGTCCTCTCCGACGGGCGCGGCGCGCTCCGGGCGGTGGACGCGCGGACCGGGGCCCGGCGGTGGGCGCACCGCCTGGCCGGGTTCGACGCGCCGGTGCTCGGCACGTACGACGGGCCGACGGGACTGCTCACCGTCTCCGAGACGGCGGCGGACGGGCGGAGCAGCCGGATCGCGGCCCTGCTGCCGGAGACCGGCGAGATCGTGTGGAGCCGGGTGGTGACCGGGGACGCCGCCCCGGTGGGCCGGACCGGCGACGGGACGCTGGTCCTCGCCACCCGGTACCAGGGCGACCTGGTCGACGGGCTCGTGCTGCTCGCGCCGGGCGACCCCGACGACCCGGGCAGCGGTCCGGCCGCCGGCGGGGAGCGCCGGGTCGGGATCCAGGAGCGGATGCAGCTCAGCGGCATCGCCGTGCGGGGCCGGGTCGTCTATCTGCTCTCCCTGGACGGGCGGCTGCTCGCCCTGGACACGGCGGTGGAGAAGGGCGGCCGGCTGTGGGAGCTGGAGACGGGGGCCTCGAACGTCTCCGTGCCGGTCCTCGGCCCCGACGACCGGCTCTATCTGTCCGCGGCGGACGGGCGGCTGTTCGCGGTGGACACCGCGCGCGGCGCGGTCGTCGGGCAGACCCGGCCGCGGCTGCGGAACGGGCGGCTCGGGTACGCGACGCAGGTGCCGGCCCCGCTGGTCGCCGGGGACCGGGTGTTCGGGACGGCGCCGGACGGCTCGGTCTTCGCGGTGGACGCGCGCGTGGCGGAGTCCTGGTAGGCCGTACTCCCGGGACGGATCACGGGGAGGGCCTGCGCGCGCGGGGAGCGGCCGGGGAAGATCGGCGGCTCCCCGCGCGCGTGCGTCAGCCGAGCTTCGTCACGTCCCGGACGGCGCCCTTGTCGGCGCTGGTCGCCATCGCGGCGTACGCGCGCAGGGCGGCGGACACCTTGCGCTCGCGGTTCTTCGGCGCGTAGACGCCGCCGAGGGCCTCGCGGCGGGCGGCCAGGGTGGCGTCGTCGACGAGCAGCTCGATCGCGCGGTTCGGGATGTCGATGCGGATCCGGTCGCCGTCCTCGACGAGGGCGATGGTGCCGCCCGAGGCGGCCTCCGGGGAGGCGTGGCCGATGGAGAGGCCGGAGGTGCCGCCGGAGAAGCGGCCGTCGGTCACCAGGGCGCAGGTCTTGCCCAGGCCCCGGCCCTTGAGGAAGGAGGTCGGGTAGAGCATCTCCTGCATGCCCGGGCCGCCCTTGGGGCCCTCGTACCGGATGACGACCACGTCGCCGTCCGTGACCTGCTTGTTGAGGATCTTCTCGACGGCCTCCTCCTGCGACTCGCAGACGACGGCCGGGCCCTCGAAGGTCCAGATCGACTCGTCGACGCCGGCCGTCTTCACGACGCAGCCGTCGACGGCGATGTTGCCGCGCAGGACGGCGAGGCCGCCGTCCTTGGAGTAGGCGTGGGCCACGTCGCGGATGCAGCCGCCGGCGGCGTCCACGTCGAGGCTCTCCCAGCGCTCGGACTGGGAGAACGCCTCTGCGGAGCGGACGCAGCCGGGGGCCGCGTGGAACAGCTCGACGGCCTCGTCGCTGGGCGAGCCGCCGCGCACGTCCCAGGTGCCCAGCCACTCCTTGACGGAGCGGGAGTGGACCGCGTGGACGTCCTCGTTGAGCAGCCCGCCGCGGTACAGCTCGCCGAGGATGGCGGGGATGCCGCCGGCCCGGTGCACGTCCTCCATGTAGTACGTGCCGCGCGGGGCGACGTTCGGGGCGACCTTGGCCAGGCAGGGGACGCGGCGGGAGACCTCGTCCATGTCGGACAGGCCGTAGTCCAGCTCGGCCTCCTGGGCGGCGGCGAGCAGGTGCAGGATCGTGTTGGTCGAGCCGCCCATGGCGATGTCCAGCGCCATCGCGTTCTCGAAGGCCGCGCGGGTGGCGATGGAGCGCGGCAGGACGGAGGCGTCGTCCTCGTCGTAGTACCGGTGGGTGATCTCGACGACCGTGCGGGCCGCGTTCTCGTACAGCGCGCGGCGGCCGGTGTGGGTGGCGAGCATCGAGCCGTTGCCGGGGAGGGAGAGGCCGATGGCCTCGGTCAGGCAGTTCATCGAGTTGGCGGTGAACATGCCGGAACACGAGCCGCAGGTCGGACAGGCGTTCTCCTCGATGCGGAGGATGTCCTCGTCCGAGATCTTGTCGTTCACGGCGTCGGAGATCGCGTCGACCAGGTCGAGCGTGCGGACCGTGCCGTCGACGAGGGTGGCGCGGCCGGACTCCATCGGGCCGCCGGAGACGAAGACCGTCGGGATGTTCAGGCGCAGCGCGGCCATCAGCATGCCGGGGGTGATCTTGTCGCAGTTGGAGATGCAGATCAGGGCGTCGGCGCAGTGGGCCTCGACCATGTACTCGACGCTGTCCGCGATCAGGTCGCGGGAGGGCAGGCTGTAGAGCATGCCGCCGTGGCCCATGGCGATGCCGTCGTCGACGGCGATCGTGTTGAACTCGCGGGCGATGCCGCCGGCGGCGGTGATGGCCTCGGAGACGATCCGGCCGACCGGCTGGAGGTGGGTGTGGCCGGGGACGAACTCGGTGAAGGAGTTCGCCACGGCGATGATCGGCTTCCGACCGATGTCCGCGCCCGGTACACCGGAGGCGCGCATAAGGGCGCGGGCGCCCGCCATGTTGCGGCCGTGGGTGACTGTGCGGGACCTCAGCTCGGGCATCGTCGCTCGCTCCTCGTGATGGATGTGCTTGCTTCGAGCGTACGCCGACGCTCCAAGATCTGGACAGGTCGTCCGGGATACGGGACGGGATTCCAGGGATCGGTCAGGGGTCGATCAGGGGCCGGTCGGGGTCGAAGCGTCGAGAACGGTCGGACTTCGACCGGGTTCGGTCACGCTTCGGTCAGGTACCGCTGGAGCGTCGGGGCCACCTCGGCCACGATCCGCTCCGGGTCCGCGGAGGCCAGCGGCTCGACCCGGATCACGTACCGCAGGATCGCGATCCCGATCATGTGCGAGGCCGCCAGCTCGGCCCGGAACTCGGGGTCCGGTACGGCGAGGGCGGCGGCGATCCGCTCCAGGAGCCGACGCAGCACGAAGCTCCGCAGCACCGTGGCCGCCGCGTCGTGGGTGACCGCCGAGCGGATGATCGCGAGCAGCGGGGCGCGGGTCACCGGGTTCTCCCAGACCCCGATGAAGAAGCGGGCCAGCCGCTCGCCGACCGCCTCGCGCGGGCCGTCGATGATGGCCGGGACGACGAGCGCCGGCTCGAAGGAGACCTCGATCGCCGCCGCGAAGACCTCGTCCTTGGTCCCGAAATAGTGGTGCACCAGCGCCGGGTCGACCCCGGCGGCCTTGGCGATGCCGCGGACCGAGGTCTTGTCGTAGCCCCGCTCAGCGAACTGCGTCCGCGCCGCCTCCAGGATGCGCTCGCGCGCGCCGGGGCCGCTGTCGTCGGCCGCACCGCGCGCGGGACGGCCGCGGCGCCGGGGGGACGCCTCGCTCACGCGCGCGTGCCCCGGGTCGCCGAGGCGAGGTGGAGTCGGGTGAAGGCGAGCGCCTCGGCGAGGTCGGCCTCCCGTTCGGCGGCGGACATCGCGCGCCGGGTGTTGACCTCGATGACGACGTGCCCGTCGAACCCGGTCACGGCCAGCCGTTCCAGCAGCTCGGCGCAGGGCTGGGTGCCCCGGCCCGGCACGAGGTGCTCGTCCTTGGCGGAGCCGCGCCCGTCGGCGAGGTGGACGTGGCCGAGCCGGTCGCCCATGCGGTCGATCATCGCCAGGGTGTCGGTGCGGGCGGTCGCGGTGTGCGAGAGGTCGATCGTGAAGTGCCGGTAGTCGTCCTTGGTGACGTCCCACTCGGGGGCGTACGCGAGCATCTCGCGGTCCTTGTACCGCCACGGGTACATGTTCTCGACGGCGAAGCGGACGTCCGTCTCGTCGGCCATCCGCCAGATGCCGGTGACGAAGTCGCGGGCGTACTGGCGCTGCCAGCGGAACGGCGGGTGGACGACGACCGTGGACGCGCCGAGCTTCTCGGCGGCCGCCTGGGCGCGCTGGAGCTTGACCCAGGGATCGGTGGACCAGACGCGCTGGGTGATGAGCAGGCAGGGCGCGTGGACGGCGAGGATCGGCACCTGGTGGTAGTCGGAGAGCCGGCGCAGGGCCTCGATGTCCTGGCTGACCGGGTCGGTCCACACCATGACCTCGACGCCGTCGTAACCAAGGCGCGCGGCGACCTCGAAGGCCGTCGCCGTCGACTCCGGATAGACCGAGGCCGTCGACAGGGCGACCTTCGCATCCGGGACGCGCACCGCTGGTTCTGCCACGACAGACAGGGTACGGGGCGCACCTGGGCGCGGGAGGGTGGTTCCGGTCACCCTCCGCACGCCGCCGGCACGGCTCCGGTACGCGCCGGGGCGCCGCACGCGCGCGTGCGGCGGCGCGGCGCCCCGGGGCCGGGCGCCCGGCGCGCGGGGTGTTTTACACAACTGACGCGGCCCTCGAGAGTGCAGGTGTAGATCTCGGG
>NZ_JBHYKM010000171.1:0-12629 GCF_042741435.1 Streptomyces sp. NPDC058955
GGGGGCGGGGGGGGGGGGGGCGCCGCGCCCTAACCCCCGCACCCACCCCACTGCTGGGGGTGGGGGGCGCGGCCGGGGCCCGGCCCCGCCGGGGTGGGGCGGGAGGCGCCGGTACGCGGACGCGGTCGTTGCGGACGACGAGCAGGGCCACGTCGTCGTCGAGCCGGCCGCCGGTGTGCCGCAGCAGCGCCTCCTGGGTCTGCCGGACGACGGTCCCGGGCGGCCGGCCCGCGCTCCGGGCGAGCGCCGCTTCCAGGCCGAACACGCGGCCCCGGTCGTCCCGGGCCTCCTCCGCCCCGTCGGTGTGCAGCACCAGCGTCTCGCCGGGCAGCAGCCGGGCGGCGGTGTACGGGACGAGCGCGGCCGGCAGCGGCAGGACGCCGAGCGGCGGCAGCGGCTCGCCCACCGGCAGCCGCTCCACCCGGGGGCCGAGCAGGTACGGGGCCGGGTGGCCGCAGTCGAGGACGGCCAGCCGGCCGTCGGGCCGGACCTCCAGGAGCAGCAGGGTCACGAACTCCTCGGCCACCGGATGCTCGGGCTCTCCCCGGCCGCCCGCCGGGTGCTCGTCACGGGCCCGCTCCCGCAGATGCCGCTGGAGCGCCCGCTCCAGCCTCCGCAGCACCCCGCCGAGTTCCGCCTCGTCGTGGGCCGCCTCCCGGAAGCTGCCGAGGACGGCGACGACCGCGCCCAGGGCGGCCAGACCGTGGCCCCGCACGTCCCCGACGACGATCCGCACCCCGTACGGCGTCGCCACCGCCTCGTACAGGTCACCGCCCACCGAGGCGCCGCGGGTGGCCGACAACTGCCCGGCGGCCAGGGCGAGTCCGTCGAGCCGGGCGGGCGGCGGGCGCAGCAGCACCTGCTGGGTCGCGTCGGCGACGGCCCGCACCCGGGCCAGCTCGCGGCGCAGCTGCCACCGCACCCCGAGGACGAGCCCCGTGCCGACGGTCAGGAAGACGATGCTGGTCGCGATCCGCATCGGCAGCCCGGGCTGCCGGGCCAGCGGACAGCCGAACTTCCACGCCACCGCCACCGCGCCCCAGCCGACGGGGAGCGCGATCGGGGCCGACCGGCGGAGCCGGGAGGTGACGACGCCCAGGGGCCTCGTACGGCGGCGGTCGTCACGGCTGGTACGGATCATGTACGGCCCTTCCCGAGCCCCGACAGCGCCCGAAGGCCCTGCGGCACACAGGCCCGCCCCTGTGGCCGCGTCGATTCTGCCGACCGTGCGGACCACGGGGGAACACCCCCCGGCGATCTCACCCGAAGGAGTGAGCACCCCCGGCGCGCCGCCCCCCGCCAGGCCCGCGCCACGCGCACACCCGACCGACGGTCGACGGCCCGTGCGGGCGCGGGGCCCGGGAACGGCGGAGGGCCGCCCCGGGATGTGGTCCCGGGGCGGCCCTTCGTGGGTGCTGCCGTGGTGTCAGGCGCCGCGGAGGACGGCGCCCGTGTGCTCGGCGGCCAGGGCGACCGCGGCGTCGCGGGCGGCGGTGGCCTCGTCCACGGTGAGGGTGCGGTCCTCGGCGCGGAAACGCAGCGCGTACGCCAGGGACTTCTTGCCCTCGCCGACCTGGTCGCCGGTGTAGACGTCGAACAGGCGGATGGACTCCAGGAGTTCGCCCGCGCCCTCGGTCAGGTACCGCTCGACGTCGGCGGACGGGACGGCCTGGTCGACGACCAGGGCGACGTCCTGGGTGGCGACCGGGAAGGCGGAGATGCGCGGGGCCCTGACGGGGCCGGCGCTCGCCTGCTCCAGGACGTCCAGGTCCAGCTCCATCGCGCAGGAGCGGGCCGGCAGGCCCAGCGCCTTGACGACGCGCGGGTGGAGCTCGCCGCCGTGGCCGGCGAGGGTCTTGACCCCGTCGACGACCACGTGGAAGGCGGCGCAGCGGCCCGGGTGCCACGGGGCGTGCTGGTCGGCCTCGATCAGCAGCTCCGCACCGGCCTCGGCGGCGATGGTGCGGGCGGCCTCGATCGCGTCGGCCCAGTCGGCCGGGCGGCCCTTGCCCCACCAGCCGGACTGCTCGCGGGCGCCGGCGAGGACGACGGCGGCGCGGCGCGGCTGCGCGGGCAGCGCGGCGTTGACGCCGGCGATCTCCTCGTCGGTGGGACGGCGGTCCACCGGCAGGCGGACCGCGACCTTGGGCTCGCCCTCCGGGCGGAAGACCAGACCGGTCTCGAAGAGGGCCAGGTCGTGGCTGCCGCGGCTGTCGTTCCGGCGCAGCGCGGCGAGCAGGCCGGGGAGCAGCGTGGTGCGGAGCGCGGGCTCCTCGTCGGAGAGCGGGTTGACGAGGGTGACGACCTTGCGGCGGTCGTCGTCCGCGTCGAGGCCGAGCTGGTCGAGGGCCTGCTGCCCCATGAAGGGGTAGTTCAGGGCCTCGACGTAGCCGGCGCCGGCGAGGGCGCGGCCGACCCGGCGGTGGACGCGCTGGCGCTCGGTGAGGCCGCGGCCGGCCGGGGGCTTCGGCAGCGTGGAGGGCAGGTTCTCGTAGCCCTCCAGCCGGATGACCTCCTCGGCGAGGTCGTTCGGCTCGTTCAGGTCGGGGCGCCACGAGGGCACGGTGACGACGAGCTCGTCCTGGCCGTAGACGTCGCAGCCGATCTCCTGGAGGCGGCGGACGACGGTCTCGCGGCCGTACGCCACACCCGCGACCTTGTCGGGGTGGTCCGCCGGCATGGTGATGGTGCGGGGCCCGGACGGGGCGGCGATCTCGGTGACGCCGGCCTCGGCGGTGCCGCCCGCGAGCAGCACCAGCAGGTCCACCGTGCGCTGCGCGGCAGCGGCGGCGGCCTGCGGGTCCACGCCGCGCTCGAAGCGCTTGGACGCCTCGGAGGACAGCTTGTGGCGGCGGGCCGTGCGGGCGATCGAGATGGCGTCGAAGTGCGCGGCCTCGATGACGACCTCGGTGGAACCGGTGACGGCACCGGTCTCGGGGTCGGTCACCGGGTCGGCGATCTCCGTGTGGGCACCGCCCATGACGCCCGCGATGCCGATGGGGCCGCGGTTGTCGGTGATGACGAGGTCCGCGGCGTCCAGGACGCGCGCGGTGCCGTCGAGGGTGGTGATCTTCTCGCCGGCCTCGGCGCGGCGGACCCCGATGGGGCCGTCGAGCCGGGTGCGGTCGTAGGCGTGCAGCGGCTGGCCGAGCTCCAGCATCACGTAGTTGGTGATGTCGACGGCGAGCGAGATCGGGCGCATGCCGGCCTTCTGGAGGCGGCGCTGCAGCCAGATCGGCGACCGGGCCTCGGGGTCGAGGCCGACGACCGTGCGGGCCGTGAAGCGGTCGCAGCCGATCGGGTCGGTGACCTGGACCGGGTAGCCGTACGAGTTCGGCGCGGGCACGTCGAGGAGCGCCGGGTCGCGCAGCGGCAGCCCGTACGCGATGGCTGCCTCGCGGGCGACGCCGCGCATCGAGAGGCAGTAGCCGCGGTCCGGGGTGACGGCGATGTCGAGGACCTCGTCGTACAGCTCCAGCAGGACGGTGGCGTCGATGCCGACCTCGTGCTCCGGCGGCAGGACGATGATCCCGTGGTTCGGGTCCTCGCCCATGCCCAGCTCCTCGCTGGAGCAGATCATGCCGCGCGAGACCTTGCCGTAGGTCTTGCGCTCGGCGATGCGGAAGTCACCGGGGAGGACGGCGCCGGGCAGGGCCACGACGACCTTGTCGCCGACGGCGAAGTTCCGGGCGCCGCAGATGATCTCCTGGGGCTCGCCGGTGCCGTTGGCCTGGCCGACGTCGACGGTGCAGAAGCGGATGGGCTTCTTGAACTCCGTCAGCTCCTCGATGGTGAGGACCTTGCCGACCACCAGCGGGCCGGTGAGGCCGGCGCCGAGCTGCTCGACGGTCTCGACCTCGAGGCCGGCGGTGATGAGCTTGGCCTGGACGTCGCGGCCGGTCTCCGTCGCCGGCAGGTCGACGTACTCCCGCAGCCAAGAAAGCGGGACCCGCATCAGATCTCCATCCCGAACGGCCGGGTGAACCGGACGTCACCCTCGACCATGTCTCGCATGTCTTCCACGTTGTGCCGGAACATCAGCATCCGCTCGATGCCGAAGCCGAAGGCGAAGCCGCTGTACTTCTCCGGGTCCACGCCGCAGGCGATGAGCACCTTCGGGTTGACCATGCCGCAGCCGCCGAGCTCGATCCAGCCCTCGCTGCCGCAGGTGCGGCAGGGCCGGTCCGGGTTGCCGACGGACTCGCCGCGGCAGACGTAGCAGAGCATGTCCATCTCGGCGGACGGCTCGGTGAACGGGAAGAAGTTCGGGCGGAGCCGGGTCTTCATGTCCGCGCCGAAGAGCGCCTGGACCATGTGGTCGAGGGTGCCCTTGAGGTCGGCCATGGTGAGGCCCTCGTCGACGGCGAGCAGCTCGATCTGGTGGAAGACCGGGGTGTGCGTGGCGTCGAGCTCGTCGGTGCGGTAGACGCGGCCGGGGCACACCACGTAGACCGGGGGCTCCCGGTCGATGAGGGTGCGGGCCTGGACCGGCGAGGTGTGGGTGCGGAGCACGACACCGGACTCGTCGCCCGTGGTGCCCTCGGGGCCCTGGACGAAGAAGGTGTCCTGCATCTGCCGCGCCGGGTGGTCCGGCACGAAGTTCAGGGCGTCGAAGTTGAACCACTCGGCCTCGACCTCGGGGCCCTCGGCGACCTCGTAGCCCATCGAGACGAAGACGTCGGCGACCCGCTCCATCAGGGTGGTGAGCGGGTGGCGGGCGCCGGCCGGGATCCGGTCGTACGGCAGGGTGACGTCGACGGCCTCCTCGACGAGGACGCGGGCGTCCCGCTCGGCCTCCAGCTCGGCCTGGCGGGCGGCGAGCGCCTTGGAGACCGCGCCGCGGGCCTGGCCGACGAGCTTGCCGGCCGCGGCCTTGGCCTGCGGGGGCAGCGCGCCGATCTCGCGGTTGGCGAGGGCGAGCGGCGAGGTGCCGCCGGTGTGCGCCGTCTTGGCGTGCGCGAGCGCGTCGAGGTCGCCGGCGGCGGCGAAGGCGGCGACCGCCTCGTCCCGCATGCGCTCGATCTCTTCCGGTTTCAAGGCTTCGACCTCGACCGGGTCGTACGACTTATTGGGTGCCGACATCTCTTCCCGTGCTTCCGTTGGGCTTGGCTGGGGCGACCCCGGTTCGACGACAGACGACAAGGGCGCAAACGTGCCAAAGGTCGAGTCTAACGGGGTGGGGACACGCTGATGAGCCCGTGGGGGCCCCGGTGGCTCTGGATCCCGTCGGGTCTCGGTGGGTGAGACGTCAGACGAGATGGGCCGGGGCGCCGACGGGCAGGATAAATCGGAACTCGGCGCCGCCGCGCGGGCCGCGTCCGACGGTGATGGAGCCGCCGTGGGCCTCGACCAGGCCCTTGACGATGTAGAGGCCGAGTCCGGTGCCGCCGCGCTTGCTGCCGCGCCAGAAGCGGGTGAAGACGCGGTTCATGGACTCCTCGGGGATGCCCGGGCCCTCGTCGCTCACGGTGACCTCCGTCCCCTCCTCGCCGGTGCCGTCGGTGCCCGCGGTGCGGGGCGCCACCTCGATGGTGACGGTTCCGGCGCCGTGGCGCACCGCGTTTTCCAGGAGGTTGCCGAGGATCTGGTCGATCTTGTCGGGATCGGCCCAGAGCGCGGGCAGTCCGGGCCGGGTCCGCACGAAGAAGCGGTCGGGGGCCTGGCCGCCGGTGGTGTGCACCTGGACGTGCCGGCCGATGGCGGCGGCGATGTCCACGGGCTGGCGGCGGACCTCCAGGCGGCCGGAGTCGATCCGGGAGATGTCGAGGAGTTCGGCGATGAGCCGTTTGATGCGGCCGGCGTCGGCGTCGACGGTCTCCAGCATCAGCCGCTTCTGCTCGTCGGTGAACCGCTCCCACTTGCTGAGGAGGGTGGCGGTGAAGCCCTTCACGGACGTCAGCGGGGAGCGCAGTTCGTGGGCGACGGTGGCGATGAGCTCGGCGTGGCTGCGCTCGGAGCGGCGGCGGGCCTCGGTGCCGCGCAGCGAGACGACGACCCGGCGGACGGGTCCGGTGGGGTACTCGCGGACGTACCGGGCGGAGACGAGGACCTCGCGGCCGCCGGGCAGCAGCAGGTTCCGTTCGGGCTGGCCGCGCCGGGTGGCGAGGCCGCCGTACGGGTCGGTGAGCGGCCACCAGCGGTGCCCCTTGAGGTCCTCCAGGGGCAGCGCCTGGTCGAGCGGACGGCCGAGCGCCTCCGGGGCGGGGACGGCGGTGATCCGGCTGGCGGCCGCGTTGAAGCAGACCACCCGGCCCCGCTCGTCGGCGACGACGAGCCCGTCGGGCAGGTCGTCCGGGTCGATCCCGGGCCACGGCTCGGGCGCGCGCGCCCCGTCGGCTCGTCGCTGCGCGATCCGCGCGGGACTGTCCGTGCCGGCCGTCATCCCCTGCTCCCACCCCTCCGTGTACCGCAGTGGGCCCCGAGTGCGTCACTCTACTGGGCGAGGGTGACCAACGGGAGCCGGAAGAGCACACCGGGTGGCCGAATCACAGCGGTGAAGTACGGCGGCCGGGGCGGTCAGACCGAGCGGCGGGGGCGCTGGGCGCGGGCGGAGGCGTACAGGCAGACCGCGGCGGCGGTGGCCAGATTGAGGCTCTCCGCCTTGCCGTGGATGGGCACGCGGACGACGGCGTCGGCGAGGGCCCGGGTCTCCTCGGGCAGCCCCCACGCCTCGTTGCCGAAGATCCAGGCGGTGGGGCCGCCCATGGTGCCGGCGTCGAGCTCGTCGTCGAGGTCGTCCTGGCCGGCGCCGTCGGCGGCGAGGATCCGGACGCCGGCGCCCTGGAGGCCGGCGACGGCCTGCTCCACGGGGACGCCGACGGCGACGGGGAGGTGGAAGAGGGAGCCGACGGAGGCGCGGACCGACTTCGGGTTGTACAGGTCGACGGAGGCGTCGGTGAGGATCACCGCGTCGGCGCCGGCGGCGTCGGCGCAGCGGAGCACGGTGCCGGCGTTCCCGGGGTCGCGGACGTGCGCGAGGACGGCGACGAGCCTGGGCTTGGCGGCGAGGATCTCCTCGAACGGCGAGTCCAGGAAGCGGCAGACGCCGACGAGGCCCTGCGGGGTGACGGTCTGGGAGACCTCGGCGAGGACGGCGTCGGAGGCGTGGTGGACGCGGGCTCCGGCGGCGTGGGCGGCCTCGATGATCGGGGCGTACCGCTCGGCGGCCTCGACGGTGGTGAAGAGCTCGACGAGGGTGGGGGCGCCGTCCGGGCCCCGGTGTGCGACGGCCTCGCGGACGGCCTGGGGCCCCTCGGCGAGGAAGAGGCGGTCCTTGCCCCGGAAGTTGCGCTTGGCGAGCCGCCGGGCGGCGACGACGCGCGGGGAACGCGGGGAGATCAGCTCGGGGGTGGACATGTGCCTGGGGCTCTCAGTCTCGGCTCGACTCGGGTACGGAGGGTGTCAACGCGCCGGACCCGCAGGCGCGGGGCCTGCGGGTCCGGTCGGAAGTGCTGCGGCCTGGAAGATCAGGCGGCGGCCTTCGGGGCGTTGACGTCGGCCGGGAGGGCCTTCTGCGCGACCTCGACCAGCGCGGCGAACGCGTTGATGTCGTTGACGGCCAGCTCGGCGAGGATCTTGCGGTCCACCTCGATGTTGGCGGCCTTCAGACCCTGGATGAGGCGGTTGTACGTCATGCCGTTCTGGCGGGCAGCGGCGTTGATGCGCTGGATCCACAGCTGACGGAAGTCGCCCTTGCGCTTCTTGCGGTCGTTGTAGTTGTAGACCAGCGAGTGGGTGACCTGCTCCTTGGCCTTGCGGTACAGGCGCGAACGCTGACCGCGGTAGCCGGAGGCCTGCTCGAGGATCGCCCGGCGCTTCTTGTGGGCGTTGACTGCCCGCTTGACGCGTGCCACTTCTTACTCCTTGTAGCGGGGCCGTGGTGTGTTCACACGACCCGGAAAACGGATGGGTCCCGGTCTTGGCCGGATGCCCTCGTCGGCCGAGGGCGGGAGATCGAGATCAGATGCCCAGCATCTTCTTGATCTTGGCGGCGTCACCCGGGGCCATCTCGGCGTTGCCGGTGAGGCGACGCGTCAGCTTGGACGACTTGTGCTCGAGCAGGTGGCGCTTGCCGGCGCGCTCCCGCATGATCTTGCCGGAGCCGGTGACCTTGAAGCGCTTCTTGGCACCGGAGTGCGTCTTGTTCTTCGGCATGGCGCCGTTATCTCCTCGTCAGTGGCGCTCCCCCGGTGCGGGCACCGGACAACCGGGAGCGTCAATTCTTCGTGTGGTGGTACCGGGCGGGACCCGGGGGCCGCCGCTGGGGCGGCCCCGTCGGATCACGCCTCGGCGTTCTCGGCCGACGTGTCGGCCGAAGCCTCCTCGGCACCGGCCGCGGCGGCGGTGCCCTGGCGCTCCGCCTTGCGGGCGGCCTGGGCCTCACGCGCCTCGGCCATGGCCTCGGTCTTCTTCTTGTGCGGGCCCAGAACCATGATCATGTTCCGGCCGTCCTGCTTCGGGTTGGACTCGATGAAGCCCAGCTCCTGGACGTCCTCGGCGAGGCGCTGCAGGAGGCGGTAACCAAGCTCGGGCCGGGACTGCTCACGACCACGGAACATGATCGTGATCTTGACCTTGTCGCCCTGCTTGAGGAAGCGGACGACGTGGCCCTTCTTGGTGTCGTAGTCGTGCGGGTCGATCTTCGGCCGGAGCTTCATCTCCTTGATGACCGTGTGCGCCTGGTTCTTGCGCGCCTCACGGGCCTTCATGGCCGACTCGTACTTGAACTTCCCGTAGTCCATGAGCTTGCACACGGGCGGACGGGCGTTCGCCGCGACCTCGACAAGATCGAGGTCGTACTCCTGCGCGAGCTCCAGGGCCTTGGCAAGGGGGACGATGCCCACCTGCTCGCCGCTGGGGCCGACAAGACGCACCTCGGGAACGCGAATCCGCTCGTTGATGCGGGGCTCGGCGCTGATGGATCCTCCTCGGTAGCACCACGCGACCGCCTTGGCGGACGGACACGTCACGTCAAATCACTGAGACCAACCGAGCGGGCGCACAAAAAATGCCCCGACGGGACACAGGCGGGGCTCCAAGGCAAACCGGAGCACCACCACGGTCAACCGCGGGGCGCACATCGGGCGGCTCCATCGTCCGTACGGAACGATGGGCGCCACCTGACCGGTGACCCGCCGCCCGCGAGGGCGGTCAGGTGGGAGATCGGAGCCTCCACTTGTGGGCCGGGCACATAGGTGTCCGGCCGGTCGTTACACAAGGTTAGCAGGACCCGGCGGTCGGCGCGAACCGTCCGCCCGCTTATCGTGTGGGGCATGAGCGAGACCCCCCAGAACGAGTCCACGACCGCCCCCGACCAGGCCGGCGACAACCCCGACTTCGAGGCCATGGCCCGCGACATCGCCGAGGTCCCGGCGGTCGAGGTGATCGTGACCGTCGCCGTCAACCTGATGAGCGCCGCCGCGGTCAAGCTCGGCCTCACCGAGGAGGGCGACGCGCACAAGGACCTCGACGAGGCGCGCAAGCTGATCCACGCGCTCGCGGGCCTGCTGGACGCGAGCACGACGGAGATCTCGTCCTTCCACGCGGCCCCGCTGCGCGACGGCCTGAAGTCCCTCCAGCTCGCCTTCCGCGAGGCCTCGATCGTCCCGGACGAGCCGGGCCAGGGCCCGGGCGAGAAGTACACGGGCGCCGTGTACGGCTAGGACCGCGGATTCAGGACCGCTTCACGTAGAAGGGCTCGCCGGGAGGCGTGGCCGCGGCCGGCAGGAGTGCCAGGTCGAGGCCCCGCACCAGGCGGGCCCTCAGTGTTTCGTCGGCGGCCAGGGCCCGGGCCACCCGCTGGGCGGTCTCGGCGGGGGCGGCGTCGTCCGCGAGGACCAGGGCGAGGGTGCCGTCGGCGGTGCCGGGGCCGAGGTGGGCGCGGAGGACGGCGGGCTCGGCGGCGACCGCGGCGCGGACCGCGTCCCGCACCGCCGGGTCGTCGAGCGGGTCGGTGCTGGTGCGGCCCTCGGCGAGGGCGAGCAGGGCGGAGCCGCTCACCTGGTACGGCACCGGGCCGGCCATGTCGAGGACGAGGGTGTCGGCCTTCTCGTGGACGAGGGCGGCGAGCGCCTGCCGGAGCGGGACGGCGACGGGCCGGGCGGCCGGGTCCCACAGGGCGAGCGAGGCGATCGAGGTGAAGGCCGGCAGGCCGCGCCGGTCGCCTGCGGTCAGCGTCGGCACCGCCATGTCACTGGTCTTCTCCCGCTTCAGCCCGGTCTCCGGGTCGGTCTCCACCTCGCCGAGGACGGCGACGACGGGGACGAGGAGGCGGGCGTCGCGCAGCGCGTCGAGGACGGGCCCGTGGGCGGTCCGGTCCTCCGCCCAGGCCGCGAGGGCCGCGGCGAGCGCCGGGTCGGCGGTGCCGTCGTCGTCGGAGAAACCGGGGTCCGGGATGTTCTTGAGCTCCACGCTCCGAGCCTAACGGGCCGGTCCCCGGGCTCCGGCCGCCGGGCCGTCAGCGGGTGCGGCCGGCCCGGTGCAGGAGGACGGCGGCCAGCAGGAGGAGCGCGCCGAGGCCGCCGGCGAGCGGCGCGAGGAGGCCGGGGGCGGTGCTCTCCTCGGCGGCCGGGAGGGGGCCGGGGCCGAAGTACTGGCCGCGGTGGCCGGCGGTGGCGTTCTTCGGGTCGCCGCCCTTCAGCGCGGCGCCGGCCTCGATCGCGGCGGCCGGGTCGACCGTGCCGTACCCCTTGGCGTCGCTGCGGCCGCCGTCGGGGCGGTCGCGGGCGGTGTCGACGAGGAGCTGCTTGACCTGGGCGGGGGTCAGGTCGGGGTGGGCGGAGCGGACCAGGGCGACGGCGCCGGAGACGAACGCGGCGGCGGCGCTGGTGCCCCACCCCTCGTAGTACTTGCGGTCGGGGTCGGCGATGACGATGTCGACGCCGGGCGCGCTGACGGTGGCGTACCAGCGGCGGGTGGAGAAGGAGGCGCGGGTGCCGTACCGGTCGACGGCGGTGACGGCGATGACGCCGGGATAGGCGGCCGGGTAGGAGATGTGGTCGCCCTTCTCGCCGCCGTTGCCGGCGGAGGCGACGACGGAGACGCCCTTGCCGAGGGCGTACTGGACGGCGGCGTCCTCGCCGGGGTCCGGGTGGGCGGACTTGGAGTCGTCGCCGAGGGAGAGGTTGATGACGTCGGCGCCGTGGTCGGCGGCCCAGCGGATGCCCTGGGCGAGGGCGGTGCCGCGGGTCTTGCGGGCCTTGTCGCGGGCCTTGTCCTTGCCTTCGAGGATGACCCGGACGGGCAGGATCCGGACGCCGGGGGCGATGCCGAGGACGCCGCTGTCGTCGGCCCAGCCGTGGCCGTGTCCGGCGATGATGCCGGCCATGGCGGTGCCGTGGCGGGCCCAGGTGGGGTCGCCCTCGGCGGCGCCGAAGCCGATGAAGTCCTTGCCGGGCAGGACGGAGCCGGAGAGGTCGGGGTGGCCGGCGTCCACGCCGGTGTCGAGGACGGCGACGGTGATCCCCTCGCCCTTGGTGGTGCGCCACGCCTCGTCGACGCGGAGGGTCTCGTGGCCCCACTGGCGGTCGCGGATGGCGTCGGCGTGCGCGGGCGCGGCGGCGGGCAGCACGGCGCAGGCGGCGGCGAGCAGGACGGCGGCGGGCGCGGTGACCGCCGCGCGGACGCGGGTAAGGGGCCGGGTCACCGCTGTTCCTCTTCCTTCGCCGCGGTCCGGGCGGTGGTGCGGAGCTGCTTCTCGATGCGTTCGGCGATGCCGAGGGCCTCGTGGCCGAGGCCGGACTGGGCCACGGCGTCGGTGCGGCCCTTCCTCATGGCCTGGTCGGCGGGGACCGCGCGCTCGACGGCGCGGCCGTCGGCGAAGCCGGAGACGGCGGTGACGACGACCGGCAGGTCGGCGGGGGCGGTCACCCACCAGCCGGCGCGCTGGGCGGGGCCGAAGCCGGCGGCGACGGTGCCGGGGCCCGGCAGCGCGGGCGGCACGTCCTGGCCGAGGCGGGCGGCGAGCCTGCGGCCGTCGAGGGCGCGCTGGGCGGTGACGTCGGCCTGGGTGAAGACGAGGCCGACGGTGAGGACGCTGCTGGCGGTGGCGTCGGTGTAGGTGGCCCGCAGCACGCGCCGGCAGTCGAGGGGGCGCAGGGCGGCGAGCAGCTTGGGGGCGACGGAGGCGGGGGCGCAGGGGGCGTCCGGGGCGACGACGATCCGGGTCCAGGTGCGGGCGGAGGGGCCGGGGCCGGCCTGGGGGGCGGTGAGGGTGCGGGGGAAGAGGGTGTCGACGGGCGCGTTGTGCCAGAGCTCCTTGGCGACGGCGTACCCGGCGGGTTCGGCGGGCTTCCCGTCTCCGGAGGCGGCGAGCCAGACCCCGGTGAGGGCGCCGCCGATGAGTCCCATCCCCAGTACGACACAGGTGCCGACGGCCAGGGCCCTGCCCCGGCGCCGCTCCCGTATGGGCCGCAGCCGGGTGGTGGTCTCGACCGGCGTCTCGTCCGTCCCGTACGCGGGCACCCGCACGGGCCGCAGCCGCGTGGTGGTCTCGACCGGCGCGGCCGGCGCGGCCGGCGCGACGGGCGGGCGGTGCGGGGCACGGGGCGGGGGCAGCGGGGCGGAGGCGGGCGCGGCGGCCTGGGCGGCCGGGCGCGGCGGGGCCGCCGCGGGGCGCGCGGGGGTGGTGG
>NZ_JBHYKM010000172.1:0-12205 GCF_042741435.1 Streptomyces sp. NPDC058955
CCGGTACGGAGGCGACCACCGAGCTGCTGCTGGCCGACGTGCGCGGGGTGGAGGTGCCTCCCCGGGCCGTCGGCGAGCCGGTCCCCGGCGGCCTGGTGATGTCCGCGCCGCTGGGCGACGGCGTGCACCGGCTGATCGTCGGTGAGCGCGGGACCCCGCCCCGTCGCCGTACCGCCCCGCCCCGCTTCGAGGAGGTCGCCGACACCTACAAGCGCCTGACCGGCCACGACATATCCCACGGTGACCCGGTCTGGGTGAGCGCCTTCACCGACGCCGCCCGGCTGGTCACCGAGTACCGGCGCGGCCGGGTGCTGCTGACCGGCGACGCGGCCCACATCCATCTGCCGGCCGGCGGGCAGGGCATGAACACCGGCATCCAGGACTCGGTCAACCTGGGCTGGAAGCTGGCGGCCGTGCTCCACGGGCGGGCGCCC
Source organism: Streptomyces sp. NPDC058955 (assembly GCF_042741435.1). Classification (NCBI taxonomy): domain Bacteria; kingdom Bacillati; phylum Actinomycetota; class Actinomycetes; order Kitasatosporales; family Streptomycetaceae; genus Streptomyces; species Streptomyces sp. NPDC058955. The sequence continues at coordinate 435 of NZ_JBHYKM010000172.1, forward strand.
GCCGCGCTCCTCGACACGTACCACGCCGAGCGGCACGCGGTCGGCAGGCGGCTGCTCGCCAACACCCAGGCGCAGAGCCTGCTGATCCTCGGCGGCGCCGAGGTGGGGCCGCTGCGCGAGGTGCTGGGCGAGCTCGTGTCGTACGAGGAGGTGGCCCGCCATCTCGCCGCGAAGGTCAGCGGCGTGGAGATCCGGTACGACGTCGGCGCGGGCAGCCACCCCTGGCTGGGCGCCCGGCTGCCGGCCCTGCCCCTGACCGTGGCCGGCCGGCCCACCACCAGCGCCGCGCTGGCGGCCCGGGGCCGCGGCGTCCTGCTCGACCTCGACGACAACCCGTGGCTGCGCCGCCGGGCCGCGCCCTGGAGCGACCGCGTCGACGTGGTGACCGCCGCGCCCCGGGAGCCCGTCCCCCACGACACCGCCGCCGTGCTGCTGCGCCCCGACGGCTACGTGGCGTGGGCGGCGCCCGGGAGCCACGACGACCTGCCCACCGCCCTGGACCGCTGGTTCGGGCCCCCGGCGGCGCCCCGCCGGTCGCACCCGGCACCGGCCTGACCCGACGACCCGGCCCACGTCCCGACCCCACCGCACTGCACCGGCTCCCGAGAGAGGTATCGATGCACAGCACCCTGATCGTCGCCCGGCTCGCCACCGGCTCGGACGACGAAGTCGCCCGGCTCTTCGGCGCGTTCGACGCGACGGAGATGCCCCACCTGATGGGCACCCGCAGACGTCAGCTCTTCGCTTACCGCGGCCTGTACTTCCACCTCCAGGACTTCGACGAACCCGACGGCGGCGCCCGCATCGAGGGCGCCAAGACCGATCCTCGGTTCGTCGCCATCAGCGACGACCTGAAGCCGCACATCGAGGCCTACGACCCCGCCACCTGGCGCTCGCCCGCCGACGCCATGGCCCGCCGCTTCTACCACTGGAGCGCCCGGTGAGCCGCCCCGACGACCGCAGGATCGTCATCACCGGCATCGGGGTCACGGCGCCCGGCGCCATCGGCACCAAGAACTTCTGGCAGCTGCTGACCGACGGCCGCACCGCGACCCGCCGGATCTCCTTCTTCGACCCGTCGCCGTTCCGCTCCCAGATCGCCGCCGAGGTCGACTTCGACGCCGAGCTGGCCGGCCTGACCCCGCACGAGATCCGGCGCACGGACCGCGCCGCGCAGTTCGCGATCGTCACCGCCCGGGAGGCCGTCGCGGACAGCGGGCTCGACCTCGACGCCCTCGACCCCTCCCGCACCGGCGTGACCATCGGCAGCGCCGTCGGCGCCACCACCGGCCTCGACCAGGAGTACCGCACGGTCAGCGACGGCGGCCGGCTCGACGTCGTCGACGACCGGTACGCGGTGCCGCACCTGTACAACTTCCTCGTCCCCAGCTCCTTCGCCACCGAGGTCGCGTGGGCGGTCGGCGCCGAGGGACCCAGCACGGTGATCTCCACCGGCTGCACCTCCGGACTCGACGCCGTCGGCTACGCGGCCGAGGTCATCCGCGACGGTCTCGCCGACGTGATGGTGGCCGGCGCGACCGACGCCCCCATCTCCCCCATCACCGTGGCCTGCTTCGACGCCATCAAGGCCACCACCGCCCGCAACGACGACCCCGAGCACGCCTCGCGCCCCTTCGACGCGAGCCGCAACGGCTTCGTCCTCGGCGAGGGCTGCGCCGTCTTCGTCCTGGAACGCCTCGACCGGGCCCGCGCCCGCGGCGCCCACGTCTACGCGGAGGTCGCCGGCTACGCCACCCGCTCCAACGCCTTCCACATGACCGGACTGCGCCCCGACGGCCGGGAGATGGCCGAGGCGATCCGGGTCGCCCTCGACGAGGCCCGCCTCGACCGCGAGGCCGTCGACTACGTCAACGCGCACGGCTCCGGCACCAAGCAGAACGACCGGCACGAGACCGCCGCCTTCAAGGCCAGCCTCGGTGAGCACGCGTACCGGACCCCGGTCAGCTCCATCAAGTCGATGATCGGGCACTCGCTCGGCGCCATCGGCTCCATCGAACTCGCCGCCTCGGCGCTCGCGATGGAGCACCATGTCGTCCCGCCGACGGCGAACCTGCACCACCCCGACCCCGAGTGCGACCTGGACTACGTGCCGCTGACCGCCCGCGACCAGCTCGTCGACTCCGTGCTCTCGGTCGGCAGCGGCTTCGGCGGCTTCCAGAGCGCCGTCGTCCTCGCCCGGCCCGACCGGAGCGCGCGATGAGCGCCACGGCCGTGGTGACCGGCCTCGGCGTCGCCGCGCCCAACGGACTGGGCCTGGAGGAGTACTGGCGCAACACCCTCGCCGGGCGCAGCGCCATCCGGGAGGTCACCCGCTTCGACGCCTCCTCCTACCCGTCGCGGCTCGCGGGCGAGATCGGCGGTTTCGAGGCCGGCGAGCACCTGCCGAGCCGGCTGCTGCCGCAGACCGACCGGATGACCCGGCTGGCCCTGGTGAGCGCGGACTGGGCGCTCGCCGACGCCGGGGTGACGCCGGAGGAGCTGCCCGACTACGCCGCCGGCGTGATCACCGCCTCCCACTCGGGCGGCTTCGAGTTCGGGCAGAACGAGCTGAAGGCGCTGTGGAGCCGGGGCGGGCAGTACGTCTCCGCGTACCAGTCGTTCGCCTGGTTCTACGCCGTCAACAGCGGCCAGATCTCGATCCGCAACAAGCTGCGCGGGCCCAGCAGCGTCGTCGTCAGCGACCAGGCCGGCGGGCTCGACGCGGTCGCGCAGGCCCGCCGGCAGGTCCGCAAGGGCACCTCGCTGGTGGTCTCCGGCGCGGTCGACGCCTCCATCTGCTCGTGGGGCTGGGTCGCCCAGCAGGCCGGCGGCCGGCTGACCACCCGGCACGACCCGGAGCGGGCCTATGTGCCGTTCGACGCGGAGGCGTCGGGGCACGTGCCGGGAGAGGGCGGCGCGCTGCTGGTCGTCGAGGACGCGGAGCACGCCCGGCGCCGGGGGGCTCCCCGGGTGTACGGCGAGATCGCCGGCCACGCGGCGACGATGGACCCCCGGCCGGACAGCGGCCGGCCCCCCGGTCTGCGGCGCGCGGTCGAGCTGGCCCTGGCGGACGCCCACATCGCCCCGGGCGACGTCGACGTCGTCTTCGCCGACGCCGCCGCCGTGCCCGAACTGGACCGGATCGAGGCGACGACCCTGGCCGAGGTGTTCGGTCCGCGCGGTGTCCCGGTCACCGCCCCGAAGACGATGACCGGCCGGCTCTACTCCGGGGCGGCCCCGCTCGACCTGGCCGCCGCCCTGCTCTCGCTGCGCGACGGCGTCATCCCGCCGACCGTCGCCACCCGCCCGGCCGCCGCCCACGCCCTCGACCTGGTCACCGGCGCCCCGCGCCCGGCCCGCCTGCGCACCGCCCTGGTGCTGGCCCGCGGACAGGGCGGCTTCAACTCCGCCCTCGTGGTCCGCACGCCGGGCGACTGACCCTCCCCCACCCCGCGATCCCGCTCCGACCCGACCCGACACGACCCGTACGAAAGGCAGTCCCATGTCCACGACCACCTTCACCCTCGACGACCTGCGCCGCGTGCTGCGCGAGGCGGCCGGCGCCGACGAGGGCGTCGACCTCGACGGCGACATCCGCGACACCGGGTTCGACGCGCTCGGATACGAGTCCCTGGCCCTGCTGGAGACCGCCGGGCGCATCGAACGCGAGTGGGGCATCACCCTCGACGACGACACGCTCGGCGAGGCCCGCACGCCGGGCGCGCTCGTCGACGCGGTCAACGCCCATCTGTCCGCCGCCCGGGCCGCCTGAGGGGGCCGGCCATGACCCAGCGGAACCCCGCCCCCCGCGTCGCCCTGGTCACCGGTGCCACCAGCGGCATCGGCCTCGCCGTCGCCCGGCTGCTCGCGACCCAGGGCCACCGGGTCTTCATCGGCGCGCGCGGCGCCGAGAACGTGGCGGCCACCGTCAAGGAGCTGCGCGCGGAGGGCCTCGACGTCGACGGCACCGTCCTCGACGTGCGCGACCCCGACGCCGTACGCGCGTTCGTGAGCGCCGCGGTGGAGCGCTTCGGGCCCGTCGACGTGCTGGTCAACAACGCCGGCCGCAGCGGCGGCGGCGTCACCGCGGACCTCGCCGACGAGCTGTGGGACGACGTCATCGACACCAATCTGACCAGCGTCTTCCGGGTCACCCGCGAGGTCCTGAACGCCGGCGGTCTGCGCGCCAAGGACCGCGGCCGGATCATCAACATCGCCTCCACGGCCGGCAAGCAGGGGGTCGTCCTCGGCGCCCCCTACTCGGCCTCCAAACACGGCGTCGTCGGCTTCACCAAGGCGCTCGGCAACGAGCTCGCGCCGACCGGCATCACCGTCAACGCGGTCTGCCCCGGCTACGTCGAGACCCCCATGGCCCAGCGCGTCCGGCAGGGGTACGCCGCCGCCTACGACACCAGCGAGGACGCGATCCTCGAGAAGTTCCGGGCGAAGATCCCGCTCGGCCGCTACTCCACCCCGGAGGAGGTCGCCGGGCTCGTCGGCTACCTCGCCTCCGACACGGCCGCGTCCATCACCGCGCAGGCCCTCAACGTCTGCGGCGGCCTCGGCAACTTCTGACCCCCGCCCACCCCCTTCCTCCCAGGAGTTCCCCATGACCGTTCGCGAGGTCGAACACGAGATCACCGTGCGGGCCGATGCCACGGAGGTGTACCGCCTGCTGGCCGAGGTGGAGAACTGGCCCCGGCTGTTCCCGCCGTCCGTGTACGTCGACCGCCTGGAGCGGACCGGCGACGAGGAGCGGATACGGATCTGGGCCACCGCCAACGGCGAGGCCAAGAACTGGACGTCCCGCCGGGTCCTCGACCCCGAGGGCCTGCGCATCCGCTTCTGGCAGGAGGTCTCCTCGCCTCCGATCGCCGAGATGACCGGCACCTGGATCCTGGAGTCCGTCGCCGCCGGCGAGACCCGGGTGCGGCTGCTGCACACCTACCGCGCCATCGACGACGACCCCGCGTCGCTGACCTGGATCGACCAGGCCGTCGACCGCAACAGCCGGGCCGAACTGCCCGCCCTCAAGGAGAACCTGGAGCGGGCCTCGCAGGCGGACGAGCTGACCCTCTCCTTCGAGGACAGCGTCCGCGTCGAGGGGGCGGCCAAGGACGTCTTCGACTTCCTCAACGAGGCCGACCGGTGGACCGAACGGCTCCCGCACGTCGCCTCGGTCGAGTTCGCCGAGCCCACGCCCGGACTGCAGACCCTGCGCATGGACACCCGTACCAAGGACGGCTCCGTCCACACCACCGAGTCGGTCCGGGTCTCCTTCCCCCACCACAAGATCGCCTACAAGCAGACCACGCTGCCGGCCCTGCTGGCCCTGCACACCGGCTACTGGCAGCTCACCGAGGACGCCGACGGCGTCACCACCGCCACCTCCCAGCACACCGTGATCCTCAACGCCGACGCCATCCCCCAGGTCCTCGGCCCGGACGCGGGCGTGCCGGAGGCCCGCGCCTTCATCCGCGAGGCACTGGGCGGGAACAGCCGCGCCACCCTGGGGCTCGCCAAGCGGTACGCGGAAGAGCGGCGCTGACCATGGCCTCCCCTCCCCGCACCGCTCCCCCGTACGCGGGCGCGCCGGAGCGGACCGACGTGATCGTGGTCGGTGCCGGTCCGGTGGGCCTGCTCCTCGCCGGCGACCTGCGCCGGGCCGGCGTCCGCGTCACCGTGCTCGAACAGCTCGCCGCCCCGGCCACCGAGTCCCGCGCCTCCACCCTGCACACCCGGACCATGGAGCTGCTCGCCGAGCGCGGGCTGCTGGCCCGGCTCGGCCCGCTGCCGCCCGGCGGCCCCGGCCACTTCGGGGGCCTCCCGCTCGATCTGCGGGCCGCCGCGCCCGGCCACCCGTACGCCGGACAGTTCAAGTGCCCGCAGCCGCGCCTCGAAGCGGCGCTGGGCGCCTGGGCGACCGGCCTCGGCGCCCGGGTGCGGCGCGGGCACGCGGTCACCGGGCTGCACCAGTACGCGGACCGGGTCGTCGTCAGCGGCATCGAACGGGACTCCGGGCCGCGGCGGTTCGCCGCCTCGTACGTCGTCGGCTGTGACGGCGAGCGCAGCACCGTGCGCCGTCTCGCCGGCTTCGACTTCCCCGGCGACGATCCGACGCTGGAGATGCTGCGCGCGGACGTGGCGGGCATCGGGGTGCCCAACCGGCGCTTCGAACGCCGCGCGAACGGCCTGGCGACCGCCCACCGCTGGCCGGACGGCACCACCAGGATCATGGTGCACGTCCACGGCGCCCGGCCCGTCCCCCGGACCGGTCCGCCGTCGTTCGACGAGGTCGCCGCCGCCTGGGCGAAGGTCACCGGCGAGTCCATCGGGCACGGCACCCCGCTGTGGCTCGACGCCTTCGACGACACCAGCCGCCAGGCCGCCCGGTACGTGAAGGGGCGGGTCGTCCTGGCGGGCGACGCGGCCCACGTGCAGATGCCGGTCGGCGGGCAGGCCCTCAACCTCGGCCTCCAGGACGCCGCGGCGCTCGGCCACCGGCTCGCCGACCACCTCACCGGCCGCACCCCGTCCGCGGGGCTGGCGGAGTACGAGCGACTGCGGCACCGCGTCGGCGCCCGCACCCTCACGGGCATCCGTGCCCAGTCCCGGCTGCTGCTCGGCGGGCCCGAGGTGGAGGGGCTGCGGACCGTCATGGCCGAGCTGCTCGACCTCGACTCGGCGGCCGGATATCTCGCCCGCATCATCAGCGGCGTCGACCACGAACCGGACGCCGCGCCACCGAACCACCGACCGGACCAAGGAGTGGCCGCATGACCCGGCTCACCGGCAAGACCGCGCTCGTCACCGGCTCCAGTCGCGGCATCGGCCGCGCCATCGCCGTACGCCTCGCCCGCGAGGGGGCGCTGGTCGCCGTGCACTACGCGGGGAACCAGGAGGCCGCCGAAGAGACGCTGCGGCTCATCGAGAAGGACGGCGGCCGCGGCTTCACCGTCCGGGCCGAACTCGGGGTGCCGGGCGACGTCCACGAGCTCTTCCTCGGCCTGGAGGAGGCGCTGAAGGAACGGACCGGCACCACGACGCTGGACATCGTCGTCAACAACGCGGGCGAGACCAGCCAGAGCGGCATCGCCTTCGAGGACGTCACCCCGGAGCAGTTCGACCGGTTCTTCGCCGTCAACGCCCGGGCCCCCTACTTCCTCCTCCAGCGGGCCCTGCCGCAGATCCCCGCGGGCGGGCGCGTCATCAACATCTCGTCCGGCCTCACCCGGGTCGCCAATCCGGACCAGGTCGCCTACGCGATGACGAAGGGGGCGATCGAGCAGCTGACCCTGCACCTGGCCCGGCAGCTCGCCCCGCGCGGCATCACGATCAACAGCGTGGCGCCCGGCATCACCGACAACGGCAGCGCCGTCTTCTCCGTCCCCGAGGCCGTCGAGCAGATGGCGGCGCTCTCCGCCTTCCACCGCGTCGGCGAGGCCGGCGACGTCGCCGACGTCGTCACCTTCCTCGCCACCGACGAGGCCCGCTGGATCACCGGGTCCTTCGTCGACGCCAGCGGCGGGACCCTGCTCGGATGACGCCGCCGACCCCGCCTCCGTCGACCCCGTCGTCCCCGTCGACCCCGTCGACCCCGTCGTCTCCATCGTCTCCGTCGGCGGAACAGCCCGCCGTGGACCTCGGACTCCTCTTCGACCTGCGCAATCCCCGGGCCTGGCACCGTCCCTGGGCCGATCACTACGCGCGCACCCTGGACCTGTGCGAGGACGCCGACCGGCGCGGTGTCGGCGGCCTCTGGTTCACCGAGCACCACCTCTTCGAGGACGGCTACCTGCCCCAGCCGCTGACCTTCGCCGCCGCCGTCGCGGCCCGCACCCGCCGGGCGAGGATCGGCACCTCCGTCGTCCTGCCCGCGCTCCACCACCCGGTGGACCTCGCCGAACAGGCCGCCCTGGTGGACCTGATCAGCGGCGGCCGGCTCGAACTCGGTCTCGGCGCGGGCTATCGGCGACCCGAATACGCCCTGTACGACGCCGAGTTCGGGCGCCGCTTCCAGCACACGGAGCGGAACATCGCCGAGATCCTGCGGCTGTGGCGGGAAGGGGAGATCACCCCCGCCCCGATCCAGGACCCGCCGCCGGTGTGGGGCGGCTTCTACGGGCCGCGCGGTGCCCGCATCGCCGGCCGGCTCGGCCTCGGCCTGCTGCACATCGACCGCGGCGTGCACGAGCACTATCTGCGGGGCCTGGCGGAGGGCGGCCACCCGCCGGAGACGGCCCGCGTCTCCGACCTGCTGCCGATCATCCTGTCCACCGACCCGGAGGCGGCCTGGGAGCGGATCGGCCCGCATCTGCTGCACCAGGTCAACTCCTACCGGCAGGGCGCCCTCCAGGGCACCGGGCTCGAAGGACCGCCGCCGCTGACCCTGGCGGACCTGCGCGACCCGGATGCCACGGACACCCGGGGGCTCCTCGACATCCTCACCCCCGAGGACGCCGCCGCCCGGATCAAGGAGCTCACGGCGGGGCTGCCGGTGCGCCACCTGATCTTCTGGGCGAGCATCGCGGGCATGCCCGACGACCTGGTCGAGGAGAACGTCGGGCTGATCACGGAGAAGCTGCCGCCGCTGCTCGCCGCAGGACCCGGCCTCCGGTGACCGGCGGCGCCACGGCGAAGGCCGCCGGGAGCCCGCCGGAGACGGACAGCTGGGACGTGCGGCACCGGACGATCCTGCTGGTGCTGTCCGCCAACATGATCCTCGACGCCGTCGAGGTCTCCGTGGTCCTCGTGGCCCTGCCGGACATCCGGGCGGAGCTCGGCCTGTCGCCGGCCGGCGCGCAGTGGTTGATGAGCGGGTTCGCACTGGGCTTCGCCGCCGCCCTGCTCACCGGCGCGCGGCTGGTGGCACGGCTCGGCACCCGGCGGGTCTACCTGGCGGCGATGCTCGGCTTCGCCGCGGCGTCCGTGGCCGGCGGCCTGCTCGACGACCCGGCCCTGATCGTCGCCACCCGGGTGGTCAAGGGCGGATGCGCCGCGCTGACCGCTCCCGCGGGGCTCGCCATCATCGCCGGGGCGTTCCCCGACGGTCCCCGCAGGAGGCGCGCCGTGTCCGTGTACTCGCTGTGCGGGGCGGCCGGGTTCACGGCGGGGCTGCTGCTGTCGGGGGCGCTGCTGGAGGCGGACTGGCGCTGGACCCTGGCGTTCCCGGCGCCGCTGGCCCTGCTCGTGCTGGTCCCGGCGCTGCGGGTGCTCCCCCGCGACGGTGGCGGCGGAGTCCCGGTGCGGCGCTCCCCTGCGGCGCCGCGGCTGCTGCGCGACGGCCCGCTGCTGCGGACGGCGGTGGGGGCGGCGACGCTCAACGGCACGTACCACAGCGTGCTCTTCCTCCTCACGCTGCACTTCCAGGAGCGGTGGGGCTGGTCCCCCTGGGTCAACGCGCTCGCGCTGCTCCCCGCGTGCGTGCCGCTGGCCGTGACGGTGCCGTTCGCCGCCCGGATGACGGCCCGCTGGGACGCCGGTCGGCTGATCGCACTGGGGGCCGCCGCGCCGCTCGCCGGGTACGTCCTCCTCCTGATCCGGCCCGGTCTCTCCTCGTACGCCACCGGGGTCCTCCCGGTGCTCCTGCTCGTCGGCGCCGGATTCGTCCTGTCCTTCGCCGCGCTCAACCTGCGGGCCGCCTCGGCCGGTCCGGCCGAGGACCGGCCGGCGGTCGTCCGCGCCTATCAGGCCGCGGTGCAGCTCGGCGCCGTGGTGCTGCTGCCGGCGACCGGCGCGCTCCTCGCCGCCGGGTGGGGCGGACGGCCCGCGTTCGCCCTGCTGGCCGTGGCCGCCGCCGTCGGCCTGGCCGCCGCCCTGCCCGCTCTCCGTCCCTCCTCCCGGAAGGTCCGCTCATGACCACTGCCCCGTCCCCGCTCACCGTGGCCGTCATCACGGCCAGCGTCCGCGACGGGCGGCTCGGCCCCGCCCTCGCCGACTGGTTCACCGCCCGGGCCCTGGCCCACCCCGGCCTGGCCGTCGAGACCGTCGACCTGCGGGAGGTGCCGCTGCCGCTGACGCTGCCCGAGCCGGGCCAGGAGCCGCCGGCCGGCACGGCCGCCGTCCGGGACCGCCTGCGCTCGGTGCTGGACGGTGCGGACGCGTTCGTCGTGGTGACGCCGGAGTACAACCACAGCTTCCCCGCCTCGCTGAAGAACGTCCTCGACTGGTTCCTCACCGAATGGGCCGCCAAGCCGGTCGGCTTCGTCTCCTACGGCGGCCTGGCGGGCGGACTGCGCGCCGTGGAGCAGCTGCGGCAGGTCTTCGCCGAGCTGCACGCCGTGACGGTCCGGGAGACCGTCAGCTTCCACACCGCGTGGGAACGGCTGGACGCCGAGGGGCGGGTCGTCGGCGACAAGGCGGCCGACGCGGCCGCGGTCCTCCTGCTCGACCAGCTGGTGTGGTGGGGGCGGGCGCTGCGGACGGCACGGCTGGAGCACCCCTATGGCACGTGACCTCCGCCCCGCTCCGCCCGGCCCCGGCCCCGGCCCCGACCCGGGCCGGCCGGACGCGGCCGCCGTCTTCGTGACGCGGTGGTACGTGCCGGGGCGCGCCGACGGGACGCGGCTCCTCGACGAGATCGCGACCCAGTGGCGCACCGCCGCCCCGCCGGACGGCCTGCTCTCCTTCCACGCCTACCTCAGCACGGACGAGGACACGGTCCTCACCTATGTGCAGGCGCGGGACCCGGCCGTCTACCGGCCCTTCGTGCGGTCGCTGCGCGGGGCCGCCCGCGCCGAGCCCGTCGAGTACCGGCCGGACCGCGGCGTGGTCCTCGCGTCCTCCGCGCGGCCGCCGGGCTGTGCGGTGGTGGCGAGCTTCGACGTGGACGGCGCCGAACGGCAGGACCGGATCGTCGACTCCGTCCTCGGTGCCCTCGACGACACGCCCGCCGCCGGGCTCCGCGGCATGCTCAGCGCCCACTTCCACCTCAGCACGGACGGCAGCCGCGTCCTCAACTTCGCGCGCTGGACGAGCGACGAGGCCCACGAGGCGTTCCTGGCGGGCGCCGCCCGGCGGGCCACCCTGCGGGCCACCGGGGCGACCCCCGGCGTCCGGCCCGTCGGCTTCCAGCGGTTCCACCTGCACCACGCCATCGACCTCGGCCGGTCCGGTACCGGCCTGGACAGGAGCCTTTCATGACCGTTCTGGTGACCGGAGTCCGCGGCCGGGTCGGAGGCGCCGTGCTGCGCCGGCTGCGCGCCGCCGGTGCGGACGTGCGCGCCGCCAGCGGCTCGGCGGAGCCCGTGGGGGCGGTCGGCGGCGAGCCGCCGGTCCGGCTCGACCTGGCCGAGCCGGCCACCTTCGCCCCGGCGCTGGCCGGCGTGCGGAAGGTGTTCCTGTACGCGCGGCCCGACACCGCCGGGCGGTTCGCCCGGGAGGCGGTGGCCGCGGGCGTCGAGCACGTCGTGCTGTTCTCGTCGCTGGCGATCGACGAGGAGGGCGCCGAGCGGAGCCCGATCGCCCTGCAGCACCGGGGGGCGGAGGACGCGCTGCGGGCGTCGGGGCTGGACTGGACGTTCCTGCGGGCGGGGGCGCTGGCCTCCAACGCGCTCCAGTGGGCCGCCCCGATCCGGTCGGGGCAGGGGGTGCGGGTGGCCTATCCGGAGACGTACAGCGAGCCCGTCCACGAGGGCGACGTCGCCGAGGTGGGCGTGCGGGCGCTGCTGGACGACGACCTGCGGGGCCGGGTGCTGCGGATCACCGGCCCCGAGTCGCTGCCGGGGCGGGGGGCGGGGGGGGGGGTAGGGGGCGGCCCGGGGGGGGGCGTG
>NZ_JBHYKM010000172.1:12215-12605 GCF_042741435.1 Streptomyces sp. NPDC058955
GCCCCCGAGTCCGAGCCGGCGCGCCGGCTGGCGGAGTTGATCGCGGCCGCCGCGGGGATCGACGTCCCGGTGGAGCGGGTCGGCCGGGACGAGCACCGGGCGTCGCTGACGGCGGCGCTGCCGGGCCCGGTCGCGGACTTCCTGCTGGACTTCCAGCGGAAGCGGGACGGCGTGCCCGGTACGCCGCTGCCCGACGCGGAGCGGGTGCTGGGACGCCGGCCGGCGTCGTTCGCGGAGTGGGCGCGGGAGCACGCGGCGACGTTCCGCTGACGGCCGGGGCCGGCCCCGGCCCCCGCCCCCCGGACCCCCGCGGCGCGGGGGGCGCCGCCGGGGGGGGGGGGGGGGGGGGTTTTAAACAAAAAAAGCAACCGCCCCAGAGAGAGAGTGTGA
>NZ_JBHYKM010000173.1:0-12559 GCF_042741435.1 Streptomyces sp. NPDC058955
CGGTCAGTCGGACGCGGGGGCGCGGGCCGGGCGGCGGGGGGGGGGCCGCGGGGGGATGGGGGGGGCCGCGGGCGGCGGGGCGGGCGGCCCGGTCGGCGCGGGCGCGGTGGGCGCGGGGGCGGGCGCGGCGGTGGCGGTGGTGCGCGGGCCCTCCTCGGCGAGCGCGGAGGCGGCCACCGTGCGCGGCTCGCCCAGCTCGGCGAGGACCGCGCGGACCCCGGCGTCGTCCCGGGCGTCGCTCACCTCGATGTGCTCGCGGAGGTCCGCGAGCAGTTCCGCCCGGCGGTCGGCCGGGAGTTCGGCGGTCTCGCGGGCCACGGAGTCGAGGTAGGCCGCGACGAGCGGGTGGTCGATGGCGTTCATGCGGTGTCCCCCTGCGGGTCGTTGAGGAAGTGGTCGACGGCGTTCCGGAAGTGCGGCCACGCCCCGGCGAACTCGGCGAGCGCGGTCCGGCCGAGGGCCGTCAGCGCGTAGTAGCGGCGCGGCGGCCCGCTCGGGGACTCGCGCAGCTCGGTGTCGACGAACCCCTCCCGCCGCAGCCGCGACAGCAGGGGGTAGATCGTGCCCTGGCTGGTGGACATCACGCTGACCGCGGACAGCTCGGCGAGGAGTTCGACGCCGTACTTCGGCTCGTCCCTGAGCAGCGCGAGGACGCAGTACTCCAGCACTCCCTTGCGGAGCTGGCTGGAGACCTTGCCCCCCGCCTCGTTGCTTGCGTTACCAGGAACCATGCAATGCAAGATAGCGCCGCGAGGCGTCGTCGACAAGCCGCGACCCGACGGGAACCGGCCGCTCCGGCCGATCGTGTTACGGGGGACGGAGACGCCGAGACGAGGGGAGACGTGGTGGTCGCCAACGAGGCGAGGATCGAGGGGGACACCCTGCTGCTGGGGGACGGGGTGCGGGTCCGTTTCATGCGCACGCTCCGGCTGCCCGAGACCGGGACCCACCGGCTGCCCCCGGGACTGGGCACCTTCCCGCTCCGCCGGGTCGAGGACCACCCCGACACCGTGCCCGAGCAGTGGCGCGCCAAGGGCGGCGTGATGATGCCGGTGTACCTGCGCGAGGCGATGTGGCTCAGCTTCGCCGGCAGCCCGGAACCCACGGCGCTCCAGGTCGGCGTCGGCAAGGTCTGCGCGATCTCCGGGAAGAAGTGGACCGGGAAGCTCTCCCGCCGCCCGCAGAACTACGTGGTGCTGCCCCGCCAGCCGTGGCTCGACGGCATCAACTCCGGCAGGGGCACCGTGCGCCAGTTCGTCGCCGTCCCGCTCGGCATGGGCGCCACCGTCGAGGGCCAGGTCACCGGCGAGGAGACCGTCGGCGGCCTCCAGCTCCAGGCGTTCCCGCTCGCCCCGAAGCTCCGCGCCGCCTGGCGAGAGGAGCAGCGGCGCCTCGCCGAGGAGCGGGCCCGCCGGCTCGCCGCGAGCCCGCCCCGCCCGGCCTTCGGCGGCTACGGCGGCCCGCCGCCGATGCCGATGGCCGCCCCGGCGGGTCCGCCGCCGGCCGCCGCGGCGATGGGCATCGGCGCCGGCGGCACCATGCGCCAGGAGGTGTTCCAGGACGACCGGCCGGCCCGCGACTGGTCCGACACCGCCGACGCGCGCGTCTTCGTCCACCTGGTGACCCCGCCCGAGTGGCGCCGCATCACGGGCGAGGCGCCCCCGCCGTCCCCCGCCGACCGCGCCGCCTACACGCGCGCGGGCCTGCCCTGGTACGACTACTTCGACGCCGACGGCACCGACCTCGCCCCCTCCGACACCCTCGCCGACGTCAAGCCCGTGGGGGAGTGGCTGGGCGACGACCTCGACCCGTGGACGCCGCCCGCCCCGCACCAGATCACGCCCCTCGGCCCGCCGCCGCCCCCGCCCGGCGCCCCGATCGCCGACGGCGACTGGTGACCCGGGTCCCGGTAGGGGCGCCCCCCTACCGGGACCCCCGCCCGCACGGCCGCGTCCCCGGCACGGTACGAAGACTCCTGTGAACGACTCGATCCAGCCCGCCACCATCCGCGTCTTCATCGCCCTGGCGCCGCCCGACGACGCCAAGGACGAACTCGCCCGCGCCCTGGCGCCCGCCTACGCGGCCCACCCCGGCATGCGCTGGAACCGCATCGAGGACTGGCACATCACCCTCGCCTTCCTCGGCGAACTGCCCGTCTCCGCCGTCCCCGGCCTCCACGCCCCGCTCGCGGAGCTGGCGGCCGGCCACCGCCCCCTCGGACTCGCCCTCCGGGGCGGCGGCCACTTCGACTCCCGGGTCCTGTGGAGCGGCATCACGGGCGACCTGCCCGGCCTCCACCGCCTCGCCGACGACGTCCGCACCCTGGTGAAGGAAGCCGGCATCCCCTACGAGGGCCGCCCGCTGCGCCCCCACCTCACCCTGGCCCGCGCCCGGCGCGGCGACCTCACCAGCGTCCCCGAAGCCGCCACCGTCCTCGACGGATTCGAGGGCCGCCCCTGGCCCGCCGCCCGCCTCCACCTCGTCGGCAGCGACGACGCCCGCGGCCCGGCTCCGGTCCGCTACCAGGACATCGTCTCCTGGCCGTTCACCGGAGCCTGACCCCCGCGCGGCGGCTCAGGGCGCCGTGATCAGCTCGCTCAGGCGCGTCGCGAGCCACGGCCTGCGGCCGCCGGCGCGCATGCGGCCCAGGGCGATGGCCTTCCAGATCGGCATGCGGCCGAAGGAGACCAGGAGGAACGCCACCGGCGCCGCGCTGATCCGGCAGTCGTACGGGCGCGGCGCCGCGTCCCTCGTCACGGTGGCGGCGCCGTCCTCGACCACGACGGCGAGGCGCGGGCCGCCCTTGAGGGCGAGGTCGAAGGCGATGCGCACGCCCCGCGCCTTCTCGGTGTCGAGGGCGAGCGGCATCATCGTGACCATCGCCTGCCCGATCACCAGCGACGCCTCCTCGGGGGCGAGGGTCCAGGGCCGGCGCGCGCCGCGCGCCACGTCGAGGCCGTGGAGCAGGGTCTCGCTGAGCATCAGCCCCGTCGCCGCCGCCAGCGGTACGGTCCGGCCGGGACCGTACCAGGGGGCGGGGACCGGGGTGTCGGGGGCGAGCCCCGCCGAGCCGCGCAGGAAGGCCGCGCCGCGCTCGGCGAGGATCGCGCCGAGCCGCTTCCGCTCCGGCCCGGCGACGAGCCCGACGGACAGGGCGTTCACGGCGGCGATCCGCTCGCCGAACGTCCCCTCCTGTCCGGCCAGTACGGCGTCCCAGTCGATGCCCTCGCCGGCCGGCGCGCCGGGGAGCGCGGCTCCGTAGGCGAGGTACACCGCCGCGAGGTGCGCGCCGACGTCCCCGACGGACCACACCGGCACCCCCGACGGCACGTCCAGGTCGGCGACGCCGCCCAGCAGTTCCACCAGGCGCCCGATCGCGGCCTCCAGCGCGACACGCGTCCGCTCGTGCTCGGCCACCGGATCGTAGGCCGTGACTGCACCCATGCGTTCTCCCCCAAGGCTGTGGACGGGCCCGCACATTACCGCCGGGTAGCATCCGGGCGACAGGGCTCCGCGCATCACGAACAGGGCACTGTTCCCGGCGCCGCCCCCGGGAGATCGCCGCCGCTCCGGTCGCCTCAGCCGGGGTCCGCCGCCTCAGCCGCGGTCCGCCGCCCCCGGCGCCGGACGGCGCGGCGAGCGGAGCCGGTCGAGGAGGGCCGCCTCGGCCGCCTCCGAGCGCGCGTCGCTCCACCGGCCGAGCGGGACCGCCCGCAGATGGCGGCCCCGGGGGTCGAGGAGATGGCCGCCCAGCTTCATCGGCCAGAGCGTCAGCGCCCGGTCCGTGACCACCAGTTCGGGGAACCGCTCGGCGAGCCGCGACTCGAACGGCGCGATGTCGTCGACCGACCGCAGCCACGCCGCGAGCAGCAGGTTGTACGGCCCCGACAGCGAGGCGCACATCCGGATCTCGCGCAGCGCGCTGATCCGCTCCGCGAGCCGCGGCGCCCGGCTCTGCGGCACCGTCGCCCACAGCGACACCGACACCGGCCAGCCGGACAGCGCCCGCGCCACCTCGCAGCGGTACACCAGCGCGTGCTCGGCCTCCAGCCGGTCGAGCCGCCGCCGCACCGTCGTCGGACTGAGCCCGGTCCGCTCCGCCAGCCGCGCCGCGGACTGCCGCGGATCCTCGCTCAGCACCCGGACGAGCTCCAGGTCGCGCTCCTCCAGGACCCGCCCGCCCGCGGGCCGGGCCGACGCCGGACGGTCCGGGCCCGCGAGCCGCCGCCGCTGCTCCTCGGTCAGCCGGTCGAGCCGCCAGCGGCTCCCCTCCGTGTGCAGGGTGGTCGCCACCTGCGTCCGGGACGCGGCCACCCCGTCCAGCGCGCCCAGCCGGAAGCCCACGTACCGGGCCAGTTCGGCCTGGTCGGCGAAGACGGCGGTCACCAGCAGGTCCCGGCCGCCGCTCACGTGCTCCAGGTTGAACACGTGCGGATCCTCGGCGATCTCCGCCGCGACCTCGTGCAGCCGGCCGGCCGCGCAGTCCACCTCGATGTAGGCGATCACGGCCGGCGCCTGCGCCTGGACCGCCGGATGGACGCTGATCCAGGCGTTGCCCGCCCGGGTCAGCCGCGCCCACCGGCGGGCCACGGTCGAGGCGTCCAGCCCCAGCGCCTCGCCGACGGTCTGCCAGTCGGCGCGCGGAGCGACCTGGAGGGCCGTCACCAGCAGATAGTCCAGCTCGTCGAGCACGCCACCACCCCGCTCCCGAAACGGTTCATTCGCGCAAACGATCACCCATGAGCGGCGGATCCCTGCAGGCGGAGGGCCGTTCATCCGGCGGATCGGCACTATACCCGGCATGTTCACGCACAGCGACGCCCTGGCTCACGCCGACACCCTCATCGCCCTGCGGCACGACCTCCACCGCGAGCCCGAACTCGGCCTCGACCTCCCGCACACCCGGCGCAAGGTCCTCGACGCCCTCGCCGGACTCCCCCTGGAGATCACCCTCGGCGAGCGGCTCACCTCCGTCACCGCCGTCCTGCGCGGCGGCCGCCCCGGCCCCGCCGTGCTGCTCCGCGGCGACATGGACGCCCTCCCCGTCCAGGAGGACACCGGCGTCCCGTACGCCTCCGGCACCCCCGGCCGGATGCACGCCTGCGGCCACGACCTGCACACCGCCGGACTCGTCGGCGCCGCCCGGCTGCTCGCCGCCCGCCGCGACGAACTCCCCGGCGACGTGGTGTTCATGTTCCAGCCCGGCGAGGAGGGCATGGGCGGCGCCGGCCTGATGATCGAGGAAGGCGTCCTCGACGCGGCCGGCCGCCGCGTCGTCGCCGCCTACGCCCTCCACGTCACCTCGACCCTGCTGCCCACCGGCTACGCGGCCGTCCGCCCCGGCCCCATGCTCGCCGCCTCCGACGCGGTCACCGTCACCGTCCGCGGCTCCGGCGGCCACGGCTCCTCGCCGCACTCCGCGAAGGACCCCGTGCCCGCCCTCTGCGAGATGGTCACCGCCCTCCAGACGATGGTCACCCGCACCGTCGACGTCTTCGACCCGGCCGTCGTCACCGTCGGCTCCCTGCACGCGGGCTCCGCCGGCAACGTCATCCCCGAGAAGGCCGTCCTGGAGGCGACCGTCCGGTCCTTCTCCACCGCCACCCAGGCCGCCGTCCGCGCCGGGTTCGAGCGCGTCGTCCACGGCGTCGCCGCCGCCCACGGCGTCGAGGCCGACCTCGACTACCAGGAGAACTACCCGGTCACCGAGAACGACCCCGCCGAAGCCGCGTTCGCGCTCCGCACCGCCCGGGGGCTCCTCGGCGCCGACCGCGCCTTCGAGGCGCCGCGCCCGCTCACCGGCTCCGAGGACTTCTCCCTCGTCCTGCGCGAGGTCCCCGGCGCCTACCTCGGCATCGGCGCCTGCCCGCCCGACCGCGACCCCGCCACCGCCCCCATGAACCACTCGCCCCAGGCCGTCTTCGACGACCGCGCCGTCCTCGACGCCGCCGTCCTGCTCGCCGAACTCGCCGCCCGCCGCCTCCAGGAAGCCGCCGAGGAGCCCGCATGAGCACCACCGAACGCCCCGACACCCCCGATGCCGCCGACCGGGAGACCGGGGCCGGATCCGTCCGCGCCGTCGTCGGACTCCTCGTCCTCTTCGAGCTGACCAGCGGCTTCCTCCAGGGCGGCATCGCGCCCCTGCTGCCGGAGATCGGCCGCGAGCTCTCCGTCCCCGACGCCGACCTCACCTGGGTGATCTCCGCCCAGCTCCTCGCCGCCGCCGTCAGCGTCCCCGTCCTCGGCCGCCTCGGCGACCTCCACGGCCACCGCAGGGTCCTGCGCTGGGCGCTTGCCGCCGTCGCCGTCGGCTCCCTCCTCGTCGCCCTCGCCCCGAACCTGCCGGTGCTGCTCGCCGGCCGCGTCCTCACCGGGCCGCTCGCCGCCCTGCTGCCGCTGGAGATCGCCCTCGTACGCGACCGGCTGCCGCTCGGCCCGGCCCGCTCGGCCATCGCCCGCCTGGTCGGCGCCCTCGCCCTCGGCACCCTCCTCGGCGGCGTCCTCACCGGGGCCGTCCAGGAACTCACCGACGACGTCCGCCTCACCCTCCTCGTCCCCGCCGCCCTCGCCGCCGCCTGCGTCCCCGTCTCCTTCCTCGCCATCCCCGAGACCCGGCGGCCGGCCCGCGGCCGGCTCGACCTGCCCGGCGCCGTCCTGCTCAGCGCCACCATGCTGCTGCTCCTCTCCGGCGTGGCCGCGGCCAAGGACGAGGGCCCCGGCCTCCCCGCCCTGGCCCAGCTCGGCCTCGCCGTCCTCCTCGGCGCGGTCTGGATCCGGGTCGAACTGCGCACCCCGGAACCCCTCGTGGACGTCCGCGCGCTCGCCGACCGCCGGGTCGCCCCCTTCTTCCTCTGCGCCTTCGCCTTCGGCGTCGTCTACTTCGGCGGCCAGGCGCCCGACGCCACCTTCCTCGCCGCCGACCCCGCCACCACCGGCTACGGCTTCGGGCTCTCCGCCCTGTCGATCTCCCTCGTGGCGCTCCCCGCGGCGGCGACCGCCGTCGTCACCTCCTCCCTCACCGCCCGCATCGCCGGCCGGACCGGCTACGTCCCCGCCCTCGCCGTCTCCTTCGCGCTCATCGCGGCGAGCTTCCTGGCCACGGCCGCCCTGCACACCGCGATCTGGCAGCTCGTCACGGCGAAGATCCTCGCGGGGCTCGGCCTGGGCCTCGCCCTCGGCGCCATGCCCACCGTGATCGCGGAGGCCAGCGACCCCTCCCGGACCGGCGTCACCACCGCCCTCTACAACAACGTCAAGACGCTCGGCGGCGCGGTGGCCGGCGGGGTGATGGCCGCCGTCCTGACCGCCTCGGCCCCGCACGCCGGCGCCACCCCGAGCGAGTCGGCGTACGTCACGGTCTGGCTCCTGTGCGCGGTCCTCGCCGCCGCGGCCGCCGCCCTCACCCTCGTCGCCTGGGGCGCCCCGGCGAAGGCCGCTCGCGGTGCCGCCGAGCGACCGGCACCCTGACCCCGTGTCACGTCGGCCCGCGGCGGCGGCGATCCCGGTCACGCCGCCCGGTCGAGGGTGTACCGCCGCTGGAACCACAGGGCCAGCGCCATCAGCGCCGCCGGTACGACGGTGAAGCCGACGAGCAGCGCGCCCAGCGCCGTACCGGACTGCGCGGCCGGTGCGGCGGCGGTGCCCGCCGCGAAGCCGCCCAGCGCCAGGACCGCCGAGTACAGATAGGGGCCGATCGCCGTCCCCGTCGCCTCGGTGGCGGTCCACACCCCGGTGTACGCCCCCGCCTTCGACGCCCCCGCGGCCTCCGCCGCCGCGACGGCGTCCGGCACCATCGAGAACGCGAAGAGCTGGAGCCCGGCGAAGGCCACGCCCATCACCATCACCACCCCGGCGGTCACCGCCACCCGCGCCGTCCCGCCGAGCGAGGCCCCGGGCAGCAGCGCCAGCGACCCCGCCGCGAACACGCCCTGCGACAGCAGCAGTCCGCGCTGCTTCCCGAACCGCCGCGACCACGCCGTCCACAGCGGGCTCGCGAAGAGCGCCGGCGCCAGGAAGAGCCCCATGAACAGCGCGGTGAGCCGGGTGTCGGCGAAGACGTACGCCGTGACGTACGGCAGCGCCGCCAGGAACAGGTGCGTCGTCGTCCCGGTGAACAGGTACGACAGCACCAGCGCCCGGTAGTCCCGGTCCCGCCACGCCACCCGCAGGTCGGCCAGGGCCGTGTGCTCCGCCCGCCCGTCCGGGACCCGGAAGCCGCAGACACCGGTCAGCCGCCGCACCCCCACCAGCGCGACCGCCGCGGAGACCGCCATCGCCGACGCGAGCAGCAGCGCCATCAGCGCGTAGTCCCCCCGGCCGCCGGCCGAGACCAGGGCCGGCGCGGCGACGCCGGCGCCCAGCAGCCCGAGCGTCAGCAGGACCATCCGGAACATGAAGACCCGGGTCCGCTCGTGGTACCCCACCCGCAGATCCGAAGGGGTCGTCAGATACGGCACCTGGAAGCCGGCGAAGAGCAGATTGCCCACGGTGAACCAGCAGCCCACCCAGAGCGCCGCCGGCCCGCCGGTCAGCGCCGGCGGCACGCTGAACAGCGCCACCATCGCCGCCCCCAGCAGCACCCCGGCCCGCATCATCCGGCGGCGGTGGCCGGACCGCCGCGCCTCCCGGTCCGACCGGGAGCCCAGCAGCGGATGGACGACGATGTCGACGACCTTGGGCAGCAGCAGCGTCAGCCCGGCCAGGAACGCGGGCACCCCGAGGACGTCCGTGAGGAAGTAGAGCAGCAGCAGACCGGGCACGGTCACCCACACGCCCATGCCGACCGAGCCGGTGGCGTACAGCGCGAGCGTCCCCCGCCCCGCGCGCGGCGCCGCCCCGGCGGCGCGGGCGGCCGGGACCGGCGCCGTCACGGCCGGCCCCCGTGCCGCTCGACGACACCCGCCGCGAGGGAGGCCCCCTCGAAGGCGCCGGCCGCCGCCCGCGCGGACAGGGTCCGGGCCACGATCCGGTCGGTGAGCGCGGGCAGATGACGGGCCAGGAAGAACTCCACCGCGCCCTTGCGGGTCGTCGTCACGTCCCGCCGCGGCCGGACGGCCAGCGCGGTCCGCGCCAGCGCGTCCACGACGCCGTCCAGCGGCTCGTACACGCTCATGCCCTCCAGCGAGAGCCCCGCGGCCTTCGTCGCGTCGTGGATCGGGCTCCGGACGGCGGACGGGTAGACGCAGCTGACCGTGACGTGGGTGCCGAGCTCCAGCCGCAGCGCGTCGGCGTAGGCGACCAGGGCGCGCTTGGAGGCCCCGTAGGCGGCGGCGAGCGGGAGCTGCATCACCGCCATCCGGGAGGCCACCATGACGACCCGCCCGCGCGCGGTGACCAGCGCGCCGACGCAGGCGGCCGTCACCCGCCAGCTGCCGAGCAGATTGATCTCCAGCTGCCGCCGGACCTCGGCGCCGGGGGCGTGCTCGGCGGGCGCGGGCCCGCCGATCCCCGCGTTGTTCACCAGGACGTCGAGCCCGCCCAGGAGCGTCAGCGCCTCGGCGACGGCCGAGGTCACCGAGGCGTCGTCGGTGACGTCGCAGGCGAGCACGGGGAACGGCTCGTCGCCGGCGGGCCGCAGGTCGAGCCCGACCACATGGGCGCCGGCCCGGGCCAGCCGCTCCCCGAGGGCGCGGCCGATGGTGCCGGAGGCGCCGGTGACGAGGACGCGCCGGCCGCGCGGGTCGTGGGTCCGGGAGGGGAAGGGGAACGTCATGCGGATGCCTGCGCCTTCGGGGTCGGGACGGGGACGCCGGTGCCGCGGGCCTTCCGGCGGACGCCGGCCCGGATCTCGCGGGGGAGCGCGGCGACGTACCGGTCGAAGTCGACCCGCATCATCGGCCGCCGGTCGCCCCACCGGCGGACGGCGGTGGCGTGGGCGCGGGCGACGGCGGCCCGCTGCGCCCGCGGCGACGGCAGCGCGTACCGGCCGGAGAGGTACGCGGCGGCCAGCTTGCCCTGCGCCTCGACGACGGGCAGCGCGGCGCCGGTGGACTGCATCAGGCCGACGAACGCGAGCGTCGGGTCGTCGAGGTGGAAGACCCGCCGGTAGAGGGGGAGCGCCTCGGGGTCGTCGCCGAGCCATTCGGGGCCGAGGAAGGGGACGGTGACCCGGTAGCCGGTGGCCCAGACGAGGACGTCGACGTCGTCGGCGGTGCCGTCGGTGAAGACCACCCGGTCCCCGTTGAGGCGGGCGACGCCGGGGCGGGCGACGACCTCGCCGTGGGTGAGCCGGTGCAGGATCGTGTCGCTGATCGTCGGATGGTCCTGGAAGAGGCCTCCGGCGGGGCGCGGCAGCCCGTACCGCTCCGGAGTGCCGACCGCGAGCCGGAGCACGGCCTGCGCGACCGTCTGCCGGATCCGCCAGGGGAGCACGGCGAGGGCGCCGCCGGTCGCGTCGGCGGGGCGGCCGAAGAGGTACTTGGGGACGATGTGGGTGCCGCGCCGGGCGGAGAGCAGCACCGGCCCGGCGGAGACGTACGAGGCGTCGACGGCGAGGTCCATGGCCGAGTTGCCCATGCCGACGACGAGCACCCGCCGTCCCGCGAAGACGTCCGGGTCGCGGTAGTCGTGGGCGTGCAGCTGCGTGCCGTCGAAGGTGCCGGGGTGGGCGGGGGAGGGCCACTTCGGGTCGCGGTTGTGGCCGTTGGCGACGACGACGGCGTCGTACGGCTCGGTGACGCCGCCGGCCGTGACCTCCCAGCCGGTGCCGACGCCGGTCCCGGCGCGGTGGACCGCGGTGACGCGGGTGCCGAAGCGGATGCGTCCGGAGATCCCGAAGCGGTCGGCGTAGTCGGCGAGATAGCGGGCGACGAGTGCGGCCGACGGGTAGTCGGGCCACCGCTCGGGCATGGGGAAGTCGGCGAACTCGGTCCGGCCCTTGCTGGTGTTGAGGTGCAGGCCGGCGTAGGCCGGGGAGCCGCCGCCGGAGTCGTCCTCCGGATCGTCCCCCGCCCACAGGCCGCCGGGGCGCGAGCCCCGCTCCAGGACGGTGACGTCCAGGTCCTCGTCGAGCAGTGCCTTGGCCGCGGCGAGCCCCGCCGCCCCGGCACCGATCACCGCCACCCTCGTCGAGCCCATGCCCGGCCCTCCCTCCGCTTCGAGCCTTGCTTCGAGGGCGCTCATTCAATCGAATGATGGAGAGCTGCGCAATCGACTCTGACCTGGTCTTACGCCCTCCGGCAGCTGATTGAACCGGGTCGGACACGTCCGGTAGCCTCAGCCGTATGAGCAGCCAGCCCGACGACGGTCACAGCCGCGAACGCATCCTGGCGGCCGCCACCCGGCTGTTCGCCGAGCGCGGTTACGACGCCACCAGCACCCGCGCGATCGGCGAGGCCGTCGGCCTCAACATCGCCACGGTCGCCTACCACGTCGGCGCCAAGCCGGAGCTCTACCGCTCCGTGATGCGCCGCGCCCACCTCGCGCAGCGGGAGGCCGTCGGCGCCGCGCTGCGCCGGCTGGACGCCTGCGGCCCGACGCCGGAGGAGACCCGCGCCGGGCTGCTCGCCTTCGTCGACGCCTATCTCGCGTTCTGTCTCGACCACCCCGAGGTGCCGGCGCTGTGGATGCGCCGCTGGCTCGCCGAGGGCACCGAACTCGCCGAGATCGAGACGGAGTTCGCCGGACCGCTGGTCGCGGAGGTCGCCGCCGCCGTCCGCGCGGTCCTGGACCGGGCGGGGCTCGGGGCGGGGGCCGACGTCGAGCTGCTGGTCTTCACCGTCGTGTGGACCGCCCACTCCTTCGCCCAGGCCGGTGTCATCGACGCCGCCGGCCGTCGGCTCGGCCCCCGGGACCTGCCCACGCTCGACCGGTTCCGCCGCCATCTGCACGCCGTGGCCACCGGAGTCCTCGACCGCGCGGCGTGACCGGGCGGCGGGTTCCGGCGGCGCGCCGGAGGCTCAGCGGACGGCCGCGAGCAGCCCGGCGATCTCGTGGAAGCCGCGGCGCTCGGCGTGCCGGAGCGGGGTCACGCCGTCGTGGTCCGGGAGGTGGGGAGCGGCGCCGGCACTGATGAGCAGTTCCACGATCTCCTGGTACGCCAGGGTGCCGTCGCCGAGGACGACCGTCTCCAGGAGCGCGGTCCAGCCGAGCCGGTTGACGTGGTCCACGTCGATGTCGGTGGCGCGGAGCACGGCCCGCACGTAGTCGACGTGGCCGCGTTCGGCGGCGGGGATGAGGCTGGTGCCGCCGAAACGGTTGGTGAGCGTGACGTCGGGCGCCGGATCGGCGGTGAGCAGGACCCGCATCATCGGGACGCTGCCGGTCACGCCGGTGATCAGCCACGGCGTGTCCTCGCGGTCGTCGCGCGCGTTCGGGTCGGCACCGGCCGCGACCAGGGCCCGGGCGGCGACCACGCGGTCCGCCGCCGCGGCGAGCAGCAGCGGGGTGCGGTCGTGCTCGTCGCGGCACTCGACGCGGGCGCCGGCGGCGAGGGCCGCGCGCACCGCGTCGGCGTCGTCGGTCCGCACGGCGGCCCGCAGGGTCAGGTCGGCAGGGGACATGGGGGCTCCTCCTCAGGAACGTCGGACGGTGCGGCGCGGGGACGGCGGGCCCCGCCGTC
>NZ_JBHYKM010000174.1:0-12441 GCF_042741435.1 Streptomyces sp. NPDC058955
GCGCGGGGGCGCCGCGCGGGGCGGGCGGGCCCCCCCCCCCGCGCGGCGGGGCGCGCGGGGGCCCGCCCGTCCGGGGGGGGGCCCCCCCCGTGACGTCACGCTTTCTCCTGCTTACCGGCCGGCGGCCTTCTTCTTGCGGAGGAAGAACACCGCGCCGCCGCCGACCAGGACGAGCGCGACGGCGATGCCGGCGATCATCGGGGTGGCGTTGGAGCTGCCGGTCTCGGCCAGGTCACCGCCGGTGGTGCCGGTCGTGCCGGTCGTGCCGGTGGTGCCGGTGGAGGCGTCCGTGGTGGTGCTGGGCGCCGGGGTGGACGGGCTCGCCGAGGGGGTCTCGGACGGGGTGCCGGCCGACGGGGTGCCGGAGGGGGTCTCCGACGGGGTGCCGGTGGACGGCTCCGGGCTCGGGGCGGTCTTGCAGTCGAGGACGCCCTCGAAGGTCTCCGAGAAGCCGTTCGGGCCGGTGATCGTGAAGTTGTACGCCTCGTCCTCGCCGATCGGGAGGGCGATGGTCTTGGTCTCGCCCGCGCCGACCGTGTGCGAGGTGCCCTTCAGGTCGAAGGTCCAGGGCTCGTCGCCGCTGTTGGAGGCGACGATCTCCAGGCCGCCCTTGGCGCAGTCCTTGGCGACCGTTACGGCCGGGACGGGGCCGGTCTTCGCCCAGGTCGCGCCGGCCTTGGCGGTGACGGTGGAGGCGCTGGAGCCGGCCAGGATCAGGGTCTGGGACGGGCCGTCGATGGAGACGAAGGCGCGGCCCAGCGGGACCTCGGTGGTGAGGGAGGCGGTCAGCTCGGCGGAGCCGTCGGCGGTGCCGGCGGGGACGTCGAAGAAGAGCTTGCTGCCGTCGCCGGCGGTGGTGACCGGGTTGCCGGCCTCGTCCACGACCTTGACGCCCTCGGGGGCGCCCGGGGTGAGGGCGACCGAGGTGCCCTCCTTCTTGCTGCTGGTGACGGTGATCGGGCCGAGCTTCTCACCGGGCTTGCCGTTCACCGAGGCGGGCGACAGGGAGAGGGACGCGGTCGGCTCCTCGAGCTTGACCGCCTTCTCCAGGAGGTAGTCGGTCAGCTTCTTGGCGTCGGGGTCGAGCGGGGTCGCCTTGACGCCGTCGGAGAGGGTCCAGATCGCGGCCTGCGTACCGGCGGCGGCGTCACCCTTGGTGAGCGTGGCGCCGATCTTCGCGTTCAGGTCCTCGAGCTTCTGCTCCGGGTAGCCGTTGGTCAGGATCCAGAGGATCTTGCCGGCGTCCGGGTTGTCGTGGAGCGACGACTCGTCCCAGCCGACTTCCTTGTAGTCGTACTCGGTCTTCGCCAGGGTGTAGAGGTCGATGCAGTAGGTGAAGAGGTTTCCGCCGCCCTCGACCTGCATCGTGAAGAGGCCACCGGTCTCGGTGAACTCGTCACCGTCCTCCTCGGTGATCTTGATCGTGCCGACCTCGTCGGTCAGACCGCCCAGCTTCGCCGTGGCACCTCCGTCGGCGAAGGCCGGACCGGCGGTGGCTATCGAGGCGGACGCGACGAGACCGGCGACCAG
Source organism: Streptomyces sp. NPDC058955 (assembly GCF_042741435.1). Classification (NCBI taxonomy): domain Bacteria; kingdom Bacillati; phylum Actinomycetota; class Actinomycetes; order Kitasatosporales; family Streptomycetaceae; genus Streptomyces; species Streptomyces sp. NPDC058955. The sequence goes on from NZ_JBHYKM010000174.1 coordinate 1,531, forward strand.
CGTCGCCGCGGCGAGGCGTGCAGCGCCCGGCCGACGAACTGAAAACATGGATTTCCCCTCCGGGCGAGCGGCTCCGCGAACGTGGTCGATTCGCGTGGGGGGAGCGCTCGCCAGCGCACTCACTGACTCGATGGGCTCACGTGCCTCATGAGTATTCGGGAATCCTAGGGAGGCGGAAGACCCCGGTCCCCGGTCATACGACGAGATAACCATTCCGTCTCGGAATCGTTATACCCCCGGCGAGTTGGTCGACAAATCCCCACGACACAAGGTCAGGGGGCGGTTACCAACCGGTGCGCGGCGGCCGTCCAGGGGTCTTTTCCGTCGGTCGGGACGAGTCCCGGCGGCGCCTCGCGATCCGTCAAGTCGCCCTCCCCCGCGCCCGGAGGAGCCTGTGCGCCGGCCCCCGGTTCGGTCCGCGCGGTCCGGCGGAAGGCCGAGGTGCCCCGGGTCAGGTCGTGGCCGACGGCGACGGCGTCGATGTCGACGAAGGTCTTCCGCTGTCCGTCGCGCTCGTCCTCACGGACCTTCAGCCGGCCGTGCACCACCAGCGGTTCGCCCACCGAGACCGAGGCGGCCAGGTTGGCGCCGAGCGAGCGCCAGGCCGAGACCGTGTAGAAGCTGGTGGCGCCGTCGGTCCAGGCCGCCCGCTCGCGGTCCCACCGCCGGGCGGTCACCGCGAACCGGAAGCGGGCCACCGACCCGGCCACCGTGTCCCGGTACTCCACCGCCGTCGCCACGTTCCCCACCAGCGTCACCGTCGTGTCGTTCATCTCCGTGCCCCTCCCCGGTCCCTGCTTCCGTCCTGGTGGGCACCATGCTGGCGGGCACGCGGAAAGCCCGCCGGCGCCTGTGGACGACCGACGGGCTGTGGACAACTCGACCACCCGGGTGAGGGCTTGACAGCCCACGCGCAAGGGCCGCGGGGAAGGGGCCGGGCGGCTCGCGCGGAGGGCGTCCGCCGTCCTAGCGGAGCCGGGCGCCGGCCCGGGTGGCGCCCAGGCGCGGGCCGGCACCGCGGCCGCCCGCGCCGACGATCCGCGCCGAGGGCCGGGGCCCGGCCACCTTCGCGTACTGCTCGCGCACCTCCCGGTACCGCAGCAGTTCGGCCGAGACGGGGTCGAGGACCCGGGCCCGGCCACAGGCGGCCGCCGCTTCCGCCAGCTTGCGTTCGGCCTCCTGCCCGTACCGCCGGGCCGGTCCCTTCACGGCGCTCTCGCAGGCCCATTCGACCAGCGGACCGCCGACGATCCCGCCCAGCATGATCAGGACCGGGGGCAGCAGCCCCGGCTCCACCACGCCCACGATCTGCCCGACCAGCCAGAGCGCGCCGAACAGCTGAAGGAGCGTCATCAGGGCCTGGACCAGCACGGCGGCCGGCCACCAGGCGGGGCGCGGAGGCCGGGCGGCCGGGTCGCCGAGGGTGACCGTCAGCTCGTCCAGCGCCTCGGGCAGCCCCTCCGCGCCGCGCGTCGCCGCCTCCCGTACGGCCAGGGCCCAGGGCGCGGGCAGCCCCCGTGACGCCTCGTCGGCCACGATCCGCACCGCCTGCTCGACGCGCTGCCGGGCGGTCAGCTCGTCCTCGGCGGGCACCGTGAGCCGCGGATCGGTGGAGCCGTGCCAGCGCTTCCGCTCGTACCAGCGGTGCAGCCGCAGCCAGGGCGAGCCGCAGGCGCGGATGGCGCCCCGCCGCCAGACCCGCTCGGCGGCCTCGCCCGCCGCCTGGGCGCCGACCGCGACGGCGAGCCGGCCCGCGAACTCCTCGCGGCTGCGCTCCCCGAGCCCCGACCGCCCCTCGGCGACGTACGCGGGCCGCAGCCTGGCGGACGCGGCGTCGATGTCGGCGGCGATGCGGCGCTCGGGCGCGGTGCGTTCCTGCACGAACCGGGCGAGGAGTTCGCGGAGTTCGGGCACGCCCTCGCCGGTCAGGGCGGAGACCGGCAGCACGGTGGCGCCGGGCTCGCCGTGCTCGCCGAGGGCCATGCCGTCCTCGTCGAGGAGCCGGCGCAGGTCGTCGAGGACGAGCTCGGTGGCCTCGGCGCCGAGCCGGTCCACCTGGTTGAGCACCACGAAGGTGACCTCGGCGTGCCCGGCGAGCGGCCGCAGGTACCGCTCGTGCAGGGCGGCGTCGGCGTACTTCTCCGGATCGACCACCCAGATGACCGCGTCGACCAGGCCGAGCGCCCGGTCCACCTGCTCGCGGTGGGCGGTGACGGCCGAGTCGTGGTCGGGCAGGTCGATGAGGACGAGGGGCGCGAGGTCGGCGTCGGCGGCCCCGCCCGCGAGGGGGCGCCGCCGCAGCCGCCCGGGCACCCCGAGCCGGTCGAGGAGCCCGGCGGCCCCCTCCGACCAGGTGAGGGCGAGCGGCGCGGAGGTGGTCGGGCGGCGCAGCCCGGTCTCGGAGACGGCGACGCCGGCGAGGGCGTTGAAGAGGGTCGACTTGCCGCTGCCGGTGGCGCCGGCGAGGGCGACGACGGTGTGCCGGGAGGAGAGCCGCTGCCGGGCGGCGGCCTCATCGAGCACCCGCCCGGCCTCGGCGAGGGCGTCGCTCTCGACCCGGGTGCGGGAGAGCCCGACGAGCTCGTGGAGGGCGTCGAGCCGGGTCCGCAGCCCGCCGCCGTAACTCCCGCCGAAGCCCCGGGCGTCCTCGGCCTCGGCCTCGTCCCCGGTCCCGGTCCCGGTCCCTCCGGCGGCCGGTTCCTCGGGGGCGGCCCGCTCGGCGGCCCGCCGGGCGATCAGCCCGTCGTCCCACCGCCGTTCCTCGTCCTGCTCCGTCCTGACCGGCTTCTCGGCCACGTCACTTCTCCTTCTGCAGTACGGAGAGCGCGGCGATCAGCTCCGCCTGCGGCTCGGGGGTGACGTCGAGGGCGTCGAGGGGCGCGAGGCGGCGGTCGCGCTCGGCGTGCAGGACGCGGTCGACGTGGGTGAGGACGAGGTCGCCGCCCTTGTCGCGCAGGCGCAGGGCGGCCTGGGCGCCGAGGAGTTCGGCGAGCCGCTCGCCGGCCGGGCGGGCGCGGCGGCCGCCGAGGAGGGAGGCGGCGAGCAGGGCGGCGACGGTCTCGGCGTCCGGCACGGCGGCGCGGGCGCCCGCGCGCCCGGCGGGCTTCTCCACGGACCGCACCTCGTCCTCGGCCAGCTCCTCCAGGACCCGCCGCCAGCGCCGCACCTCCAGACCGATCCGCTCGGCGACCTCCCGGTCCCCGCCGGCGACGGCCTTGAGCGCGCCGGCGGCCGGCTCGCGGCGGTGGACGTCCCGGATCGACTCCTCGGCGGCGGAGACCGCGCAGTGGAGGAGCGCGGCGAGGGACTCGGTGAGGGCGTCGAGGAGTTCGTCGGCGGTGCTGTCGCGGGGGTAGGCGCGCCAGCGGGCCCGGGCGTCCCCGGCGAGCACGGCCCCCTTCCCGAGCTCCTTCCGCACCCGCGCGGCCTGCCGGCCGTAGGCGGTCTCGACGGCGCCGCCGAGGCGTACGGCGGCGGCGTACTGCGCGGCGACGGCGCCGGCCAGTTCGGGGAGGCGGGTGTCGAGCGAGTCGATGACCCCGGAGGCGGTACGGGAGACGGCCTGCTGGCGCGCGGCCGGGTCCTCGGCCCGGTGCGCGAGCCACCCCCGCAGCGCGGCGACGGCGCTCTCCGGCAGCAGCCCGCTCCCGCCGCCGGTCGACTCGGGCAGCTCGGGGATGGTGAACCGGGGCACGTCCCCGAGCCCGGCCTTGTCGAGCAGCGCCTCGAACTGCCGGGAGACCTCGCCGATCACCTGGTGGGGCACCCGGTCGAGGACGGTGACGAGGGTGGCGTCGTACTCCTTGGCGGTACGGAGCAGGTGCCAGGGCACGGCGTCGGCGTACCGGGACGCGGTGGTGACCATCACCCAGATGTCGGCGGCGCACATCAACTCGGCGGCGAGCAGCCGGTTCTCGACGACGAGGGAGTCGATGTCGGGGGCGTCGAGGAGGGCGAGCCCGCGCGGCAGGGTGGCGGCGGTCTCGACCCGCAGCGCGTTGTCCTCGGCGTCGCCCGCCTCCGCCGGGTGCTCCTCGTCGGCCTGCGGCAGCCAGACCCGGGTGAGCTGCGGCAGCACCCGCAGTCCGGCGAACCAGTGCTGGTCCTCGGGGTGGCAGACGAGCACCGGCGTCCGGGTGGTCGGCCGCAGCACCCCCGCCTCGCTGACCCGCCGCCCGACGAGCGAGTTCACCAGCGTGGACTTCCCGGCCCCGGTCGACCCGCCCACGACGGCGAGCAGCGGCGCGTCGGGGTCCTTCAGCCGGGGCACCAGGTAGTCGTGGAGCTGCGCGAGCCGCGCGGCCCCGGGCGGGCGGGGGCGCGGCCCGGCGACCCCGCCGGGACGACACCGAGCGAGGGCTGAACGCTCAGACGGTCCAGGTGGGTTCGAGCCGGACCACATCACCCGAGAGTGCGGCCACGTCGGCCTCGGTCTGCGCCCGCAGGCCGAGGCGCTCCACCCGCTCCTCGCGGTACTTGCCGTGCTCGGCGACGGAGTTCCAGAGCGAGAGCACCAGGAACTCGTGGCCCGGCGCCTCGCCGAACAGCCCCCGCAGCATGCCCGGGGACCCGGCCATCGCCGGGTTCCACACCTTCTCCTGCATCAGCGCGAAGTGCTCCACGCGCTCCTCGTGGACACGGCAGTGCGCCACCCGCGCCACGTCCGCGTCGGAGAACTTCGGCTCGAAACCGGTCTTCACGTCGAAGCGGTGGTCGAAGAGCTTGACCTGGGCGTCCTTGTAGGTGCCGGACTGCGCCGCGGCCAGCCGGTCGTGCGAGCGGGCCATGAAGGAGTCGTAGAAGGCCCGGCTCTCCCAGAAGGAGAAGACGTGCGCGATCTCGGGACGGGCCCGGCTCCAGCCACCGCCCTGCCCCCGGAAACCCGGCTCCCCGAGCAGCCCCGCCCACTTCCGCTGCCCCCGCTCGAAGCCTCGACGGTCCACGACGGCGCAGCGAATCCACTTGACCAGCACCGCGCCATCGTACGGGTCGGAAGAGCGCCCCGGCAGACCGTCCTCACAGATGGGGGACCCGGCATGATCCCCCGTCAAGCACCCTTCCTTTCGCGCCAGTCGGGCGTCGAGATCCGGCACGTCCCCGCCCGGGAACCGCACTCGGCGGCCGGTGCGGGCCCAACTGTCGTACCTGCGTGACACCATGAAGAAGGACCCGGTGCCAAGGGTCCTCGCGGGGAGACGGGGAAAGGGGAGACACCGTGAGCGGACTCAACAAGGGGGTCGGCAAGGTCGAGGTGGCGCTCAAGTGGGATCCGGCACCGGCCGGCGAGCCGGCGCACGACCTGGATCTGGTCGCCGCCGTCTTCACCGCCGACGACCCCCACGGCACACCCGCCCAGCTCGTCCACTTCGGCAGCCGCTCCCCCGACGGGACGATCACCCTCCACCGTGACAGCCGTACGGGACAGGGCTTCGGCTACGACGAGGCGATGACGCTCGAACTGGACCGGCTGGCCGACCGGTACGTCCGCGTGGTGGTCGGCGTGGCGATACAACAGGGCGGCGGCCGCGTGGTGTTCGGCCGGATCGCCCAAGCCTCCGTCCGGGTCAGCCAGGGGTACACCGAACTCCTGACGGACGACTTCACCGCCGCGTCCGACGCCACCGCGGCGACCGTCGTCGAGTTCGTCCGCGACGCCTCCGCCGGCTGGACCCTCCGCCCGCTGCCGCGGGGCTTCGACACGGACCCGCAGACCTTCGGTTCGCTGATGGGCGCGCCGCGCGTCTGACCCGACTCCCCCGCGCCGGACACGGCGAAGGGGACCGACCGTCGGTCGATCCCCTCCGTCTGCCGCGGACCTGCCGCCGATCACCAGTGGATCAGCGGCAGGTCAGCCGCCTCAGCTGCAGCCGCTGGTCGAGCCGCAGCCCTCGCAGATGTAGCAGGAGCCGGCGCGCTGCATCTTCGTGCCGCAGGAGAAGCAGAGCGGGGCGTCGGCGCTGATGCCGAGCTGCATCTCGACGAGCTCCGCCGAGGTGTGCGCCTGCTTCGGGGCCGGGACCTCGGCCTTGGCGACCGGGGCCGGGGCGGCGACGGCCTTCAGCTCCGTGGCGACCGGGGCCGACTGGGCCAGCGCCTCGACGTCGACGTCGTCCTCGGATTGCTCGTAGGAGCCGGTCTCCAGGTGACGCTGACGCTCCTCGGCGGAGTGGATGCCGAGGGCCGAGCGGGTCTCGAAGGGCAGGAAGTCCAGCGCCAGGCGGCGGAAGATGTAGTCGACGATCGACTGCGCCATCCGGACGTCCGGGTCGTCGGTCATGCCGGCCGGCTCGAAGCGCATGTTGGTGAACTTCGAGACGTACGTCTCCAGCGGGACGCCGTACTGCAGACCGACGGAGACGGCGATGGAGAAGGCGTCCATCATGCCCGCGAGGGTCGAGCCCTGCTTCGACATCTTCAGGAAGACCTCGCCGAGACCGTCGTCCGGGTAGGAGTTGGCGGTCATGTAGCCCTCGGCGCCGCCGACGGTGAAGGAGGTGGTGATCCCCGGGCGGCCCTTCGGGAGGCGCTTGCGGACCGGGCGGTACTCGACGACCTTCTCGACGGCCTCGCGGATCGTCGCCTCGGTCTTCGCGGTCACCTCGGCCTTCTCGTCCTCCTTCTTCTTGGCGGAGAGCGGCTGGCCGACCTTGCAGTTGTCGCGGTAGATCGCGAGCGCCTTGACGCCCATCTTCCACGCCTCGAAGTAGACCTCCTCGACGTCCTCGACCGTGGCCGTCTCCGGCAGGTTGACGGTCTTGGAGAGGGCGCCGGAGATCCACGGCTGGATGGCGGCCATCATGCGGACGTGGCCCATCGCGGAGATGGAGCGCTCGCCCATGGCGCAGTCGAAGACCTCGTAGTGCTCGGTCTTGAGGCCGGGGGCGTCGATCACATTGCCGTGCTCGGCGATGTGGGCGACGATCGCCTCGATCTGCTCCTCCTGGTAGCCCAGGCGGCGCAGGGCCTGCGGGACGGTGCCGTTGACGATCTGCATCGAGCCGCCGCCGACGAGCTTCTTGAACTTGACCAGGGCGAGGTCGGGCTCGAGGCCGGTGGTGTCGCAGGACATCGCGAGACCGATGGTGCCGGTCGGGGCGATGACGGACGCCTGCGCGTTGCGGAAGCCGTTCTTGGCGCCGAGGCGGATCACGTCCTGCCACGCCTCCGTGGCGGCGGCCCAGATCGGCGAGTCCAGGTCGTCCATGCGGACGGCCTTGTCGTTGGCGTCGGCGTGCTGCTTCATGACGCGCTGGTGCGGCTCGGCGTTGCGGGCGTAGCCGTCGTAGGCGCCGACGACCGCGGCGAGCTCGGCGGAGCGCTTGTACGAGGTGCCGGTCATCAGGGAGGTGATGGCGCCGGCGAGCGCGCGGCCGCCCTCGGAGTCGTACGCGTGGCCGGTCGCCATCAGCAGGGCGCCGAGGTTGGCGTAGCCGATGCCGAGCTGGCGGTAGGCGCGGGTGTTCTCGCCGATCTTCTGGGTCGGGAAGTCGGCGAAGCAGATGGAGATGTCCATCGCGGTGATGACGAGCTCGACGACCTTGGCGAAGCGCTCGACGTCGAAGGACTGGTTGCCCTTGCCGTCGTCCTTGAGGAACTTCATGAGGTTCAGCGAGGCGAGGTTGCAGGACGTGTTGTCCAGGTGCATGTACTCGCTGCACGGGTTCGAGCCGTTGATGCGGCCGGACTCGGGGCAGGTGTGCCAGTGGTTGATCGTGTCGTCGTACTGGATGCCCGGATCGGCGCAGGCCCACGCGGCCTCGGCCATCTTGCGGAAGAGCGACTTGGCGTCGACCTCCTCGATGATCTCGCCGGTCATGCGGGCGCGCAGACCGAACTTCCCGCCGGACTCGACGGCCTTCATGAACTCGTCGTTCACGCGGACGGAGTTGTTGGCGTTCTGGTACTGGACGGACGTGATGTCGTCGCCGCCCAGGTCCATGTCGAAGCCCGCGTCACGGAGGGCGCGGATCTTCTCCTCCTCCTTGACCTTGGTCTCGATGAAGTTCTCGATGTCCGGGTGGTCGACGTCGAGGATGACCATCTTGGCGGCGCGGCGGGTGGCGCCACCGGACTTGATCGTTCCTGCGGAGGCGTCGGCGCCGCGCATGAAGGAGACCGGGCCGGAGGCGTTGCCGCCGGAGGAGAGCAGCTCCTTGGAGGAGCGGATACGGGAGAGGTTCAGGCCGGCGCCGGAGCCGCCCTTGAAGATCATGCCCTCTTCCTTGTACCAGTCGAGGATCGACTCCATGGAGTCGTCGACGGACAGGATGAAGCAGGCGGAGACCTGCTGGGGCTGCGGCGTGCCGACGTTGAACCAGACCGGCGAGTTGAAGCTGAAGATCTGGTGGAGGAGGGCGTAGGTGAGCTCGTGCTCGAAGATCTCCGCGTCGGCGGGCGAGGCGAAGTAGCCGTAGTCCTCGCCGGCCTTCGTGTAGGTCTTCACGATGCGGTCGATGAGCTGCTTGAGACCGGTCTCGCGCTGCGGGGTGCCGACGGCCCCGCGGAAGTACTTGCTGGTGACGATGTTGACCGCGTTCACCGACCAGAAGTCGGGGAACTCGACGCCGCGCTGCTCGAAGTTGATCGAGCCGTCGCGCCAGTTGGTCATGACGACGTCACGGCGCTCCCAGTTCACCTCGTCGTACGGATGCACGCCGGGGGTGGTGTGGATGCGCTCGATCCGCAGGCCCTTGCTCGCCGCCTTGGCTCCCTTGGTGCGGGAACCACGTGCCGGGCCGCTCGCCGTCTCTGTCATGCCGCCTCCCATATACGGGCAAAACACCCTTTGGCGCCCAGATAATCCCAGAGCACCGTCGTCTGTACTACGTTCTGTACTGCTTGACCCACGGGCAGCGCACAGGTCGCCCGGGGCAGGTCTTCACGGCCGTACCACGGCCGGTGGCCGGGCCCATGCAGGCCCGGGCCGCCGTCAGTCGGCGGCGCCGGCGGGAACGGGCACCTCGGGGGCACCGGTCCCGCCGTTCTCAGCGGGAGGCCGCACGCGGAGTTCCGCGATGGCGGCCTCGAAGTCCTCGAGTCCCTCGAAAGCCTTGTACACGGACGCGAAGCGCAGGTACGCGACGAGGTCGAGCTCCTGCAGCGGTCCGAGGATGGCCAGACCCACGTCGTGCGTGGTCAGCTCGGCACTGCCGGTGGCGCGCACCGCCTCCTCGACCCGCTGGCCGAGCTTGGCCAGGGCGTCCTCGGTGACCGGTCGCCCCTGGCACGCCTTGCGCACGCCGGAGATGACCTTGGTACGGCTGAAGGGCTCGGTGACGCCGGAGCGCTTGACCACCATGAGCGAACAGGTCTCCACCGTGGTGAAACGGCGGGCGCAGTCGGTGCACTGGCGGCGGCGTCGGATCGACGTGCCGTCATCGGTGGTGCGGCTGTCCACGACCCGGCTGTCGGGGTGCCTGCAGAAGGGGCAGTGCATCGGTTACGACCCTCTCCTCATGGCACGACTGAACAGCCTCGCGAGGCCCGTCAAGGCCCTCGAAGCGACCACCAGCATAGGCGATGGACGGCGCCCCGGCAGACCGGGGACCACTATCCCTGGGTGGCCGATGACATCCAACCACTAGATCTTGGGTTGGGGACGTTGCGACACCCCCGCGTGTCGCGGGGCCCCCGGAGCCGCGCCCGTGCTCCGCGGATGGGAGACTGGGAGGGCGCGCCGGGGCCCGGGAACCCAGCCGCGAAGGCTACCGTAAGGGCGGGGCCAGCCCCTCTGGCCCCAGCCCCATACACCCCCACCCGCGCACCCGTAGGGCAATCTGCGGATTTTCACTCGAACGTGTGTTTGGCGCAACCTTTCGAAAGCTACTACCGTTGTGCCAGCCAGGGAGACCATTCGAGAGGGGCCGACGACGTGACCACCACCGCAGACAGCGCCACCATCACCGCCCAGGACCGCTCCCAGGGCCGACTCGAGCCGGTGCACGCGATGAACGACACAGCCATGAACGGCGAGGAGCCCGGGCGCCCCGCCCGAGCCCTCCCCGGCAGGCCGCCAGGCATCAGGGCCGACAGCTCCGGTCTCACCGACCGCCAGCGCCGGGTCATCGAGGTCATCCGCGACTCGGTCCAGCGGCGGGGCTACCCGCCGTCGATGCGCGAGATCGGCCAGGCGGTGGGCCTGTCCAGCACGTCGTCCGTGGCCCACCAGCTGATGGCCCTGGAGCGCAAGGGCTTCCTCCGCCGCGACCCGCACCGCCCGCGGGCGTACGAGGTCCGCGGTTCGGACCAGCCGAGCACCCAGCCGACCGACACCACCGGCAAGCCGGCCGCGTCGTACGTGCCCCTGGTCGGCCGGATCGCGGCCGGTGGCCCCATCCTGGCCGAGGAGTCCGTCGAGGACGTCTTCCCCCTCCCCCGGCAGCTCGTCGGCGACGGCGAGCTCTTCGTCCTCAAGGTCGTCGGCGACTCCATGATCGAGGCCGCCATCTGTGACGGCGACTGGGTCACCGTCCGCCGCCAGCCCGTCGCGGAGAACGGCGACATCGTCGCCGCCATGCTCGACGGCGAGGCCACGGTCAAGCGCTTCAAGCGCGAGGACGGGCACGTCTGGCTGCTGCCGCACAACGCCGCGTACCAGCCCATCCCCGGTGACGAGGCGACGATCCTCGGCAAGGTCGTCGCCGTTCTGCGGCGGGTCTGACCCACCTCGCCGGCTCCGACCGGGCCCCGGGAACCACTGCGCCGGTCCCGGGGCCCGCTGTACGTCTCGCGCTCCTGGCTCGCCTCCGGCCCCGGCATCCGCCGGGGCCGTGGTGCGTCCACCCCCGGGCCTCAGGCCCCCTCCGCCTTCGCGGGGGGGGGGGTGCGGGGCCCGCGGCGACGCGCACCGGTGTGGGCGCGGCGGGTAATAGTATTGGGGCGGGGGGGCCGGCGATATCGAGCGGTCACGGC
>NZ_JBHYKM010000175.1:0-8170 GCF_042741435.1 Streptomyces sp. NPDC058955
GCGGGCGCCCCCCCCCCCGGGGGGGGGGGCCCCCCCCCCCCCCGCCCCCCCCCCCCCCCCCCCCCGCCGCCGCCCCCCCCCCCCCCCCGGCGGGGGGGGGGGGGCCGGGGGCGTGACCGGTACGCCGGGGGCTCAGGCCCCGAGCAGGGCCAGGACCCGGTCCGTGAGGGCCGTCACCCGGGCGGGATCCGGCGCCTCGGCGTTGAGGCGGACGACGGGTTCGGTCTGGGAGGCGCGCAGGTTGAGCCAGGCGCCGTCCGGCAGGGTGACCGTCAGCCCGTCGAGGCGGTCGAACGCGGCGCCCGGCTCCTCGGCGGCGAAGGCCCGCTCCACCGCGGCCAGCGCCGCCGCCGGGTCCGCCGCCGTGACGTTGATCTCGCCGGAGGAGGCGAGCCGTTCGTACCCGGCCATCAGCCGCGACAGCGGCTCCGGGGAGGCGCCCAGGGCGGCAAGGACGTGCAGGGCGGCCAGCATGCCGGTGTCGGCGAACCAGAAGTCGCGGAAGTAGTAGTGGCCGGAGTGCTCGCCGCCGAAGACCGCGTCGTGCTCCCTCATCAGCGCCTTGACGAAGGAGTGGCCGACCCTGGAGCGCACCGGGAGCCCGCCGGCCTCCTTGACGACCTCGACCGCCGAGCGCGAGGTGATCAGGTTGTGCACGATCGCCGAGCCCGGATCCCTGGCCAGCTCCCGCTCGGCGATCAGCGCGATCACGGAGGACGGCGAGACCGGCTCGCCGCGCTCGTCGACGACGAAGCAGCGGTCCGCGTCGCCGTCGAAGGCGAGCCCCAGGTCGGCGCCCTCCGCCCGCACCCGGGCCCGCAGGTCGGCCGTGTTGGCCGGCTTCATCGGATCGGCCTCGTGGTGCGGGAAGGTGCCGTCCAGCTCGAAGTAGAGGGGGACGACGTCGAGGGAGGGGTCGTCGAGGACGAGCGGGACGGTGAGCCCCGCCATGCCGTTGCCGGCGTCGACGACCACGGTCAGCGGCCGGCCCCGGCGCAGGTCCACCAGGGAGCGCAGATGGTCGGCGTACTCCTCCAGCAGGTCGGCCTCGCGGTACGGGCCGGGGGCCGTCGGCGCGGGCGGCGGGACGGAGCCGGCGAGCAGCCGTTCGCGCAGGAGCTCCAGGCCACTGCCCTCGCCGACCGGCACGGCGCCGGCCCGGCAGAGCTTGATGCCGTTGTACCCGGCCGGGTTGTGGCTCGCGGTGAACATGGCGCCCGGCACGCCGAGCCGGCCGGAGACGAAGTACAGGTAGTCGGTGGAGCCGAGCCCCGCGTCGACGACGCCGGCGCCCCGGGAGCGGACCCCGTCGGCGAACGCCTCGGCGAGCGCGGGCGAGGTGGCGCGCATGTCGCGGGCGACGGCGATCTCGGGCGCGCCGGTGAGGTCCGCGAACGCGGCGCCGATCAGGCGGGCCGCGGGGGCGTCGAACTCCTCGGGCACCAGGCCCCGGATGTCGTACGCCTTCACGATCCCGGCGCGGTGTCCGCGTCCGTGGCGTCCGTCGGGTGCGTTCGGTTCGGTCACGCTCCTGGTCCTTTCCTGGGTTTCCCCGGGCGCAGCCACAGGGTGGCCAGCGGGGGCAGGGTGAGCGTGACGCTCACCGGGCTGCCGTGACGGGGTTCGGGTCGGGTGGTGTACGTGGTCGTGGTGGCGGCGCCGGAGCCGCCGTAGGCGGGGGCGTCGGTGTCGAGGACGACCTCCCAGGCGTCGGCGGCCCCGGGGACGCCGACCGGGTAGGCGTGGCGGACCACCGGGGAGAGGTTGCTGACGCAGACGAGCGGGCGGCCGGCGGCGTCGAAGCGGGCGAAGGCGAACACGTTGTCGGCGGCGGCGTCGGCGTCCAGCCAGCGGAAGCCGGCCGGGTCGGTGTCGCGCTGCCACAGCGCGGGGGTGGCCCGGTAGACGGCGTTCAGGCGGGCCACGAGGTCGCGCACGCCCCGGTGGTCGGCTGCCGCGCCGTAGCCGGGGTCGAGCAGCCACCAGTCGGGGCCGCGGTCGTGGTCCCACTCGGCCCCCTGGGCGAACTCCTGGCCCATGAAGAGGAGTTGCTTGCCGGGGTGGGCCCACATGAAGGCGAGGTAGGCGCGGAGGTCGGCGCGCTGCCGCCACCAGTCGCCGGGCATCTTCGACACCAGGGACCGCTTGCCGTGGACGACCTCGTCGTGGGAGAGCGGCAGCAGGTAGTTCTCGCTGTGCGCGTACACGGTCGAGAAGGTCATCTCGTGGTGGTGGTGGGACCGGTGGACGGGGTCGCGACCCAGATAGCCCAGCGAGTCGTGCATCCAGCCCATGTTCCACTTCAGGCAGAAGCCGAGGCCGCCGAGGCCGTTGGCGCCGGTGACGTGGGTGGGGCGGGTGACGCCGTCCCACGCGGTGGACTCCTCGGCGACGGTGACGACGCCGGGCCACGCGCGGTGAACGGTGGCGTTCACCTCCTGCAGGAAGGCGACCGCGTCGAGGTTCTCCCGGCCGCCGTGCCGGTTGGGCGTCCACCCGCCGGGGCCCCGGGAGTAGTCGAGGTAGAGCATCGACGCGACCGCGTCCACGCGGAGGCCGTCGACGTGGAACTCCTCGCACCAGTAGAGGGCGTTGGCGACGAGGAAGTTGCGGACCTCGGGGCGGCCGAAGTCGAACTCCAGGGTCCCCCAGTCGGGGTGCTCGGCGCGCCGGGGGTCGGCCGGCTCGTAGAGCGGTCCGCCGTCGAAGCGGGCCAGCGCCCAGTCGTCCTTGGGGAAGTGGCCGGGCACCCAGTCGACGATCACCCCGATGCCGGCCCGGTGGAAGGCGTCCACCAGGTGGCGGAGGTCGTCGGGACCGCCGAGGTCCGGGGAAGGGGCGTAGTAGCCGGTGACCTGGTAGCCCCAGGAGCCGCGGAAGGGATGGGCGGCGACGGGCATGAACTCCACGTGGGTGAAGCCGAGTTCTCCGACGTACGACGGCAGCACCTCGGCGAGCTCGCGGTAGCCGAGGCCGGGCCGCCAGGAGGCCAGGTGCACCTCGTAGACGGAGAACGGCGCCTCGTGGTGGGAGAGTTCGCCCCGCCGGGCCATCCACTCCTGGTCGCGCCAGACGTGGCGGCCGGTGGTCACGACGGAGGCGGTGGCGGGCGCGGCCTCGCAGGCGCGGGCCATCGGGTCGGCCTTCTGGGCCGTCCGGCCGCCGCCGGTGATCTCGTACTTGTAGCGGTCGCCCTCGCCCGCGCCGGGCACGAACAGCTCCCACACGCCGCAGGGGCCGCCGCGGCGCATGGCGTGCCCCCCGGGGCGCCAGCCGTTGAAGTCCCCCACCACGGCGACGGCCTCGGCGGCCGGCGCCCACACCGCGAACCGCGTGCCGGCGACGCCTCCCCGGGTGCCCGGGTGGGCGCCGAGCACCGTCCAGAGGCGTTCGTGGCGGCCCTCGGCGATCAGGTGCAGGTCGAGCTCCCCCAGCGGGGGTACGGTGCCGGACACCGGCGGTCCGGGGGCCAGGGCGGTCGGTGACACGGGGGTGGTTCCTCCTCGGGAGCGCCGTCCGGGGACGGGTGGGGTGCGTGGGGGGGGGTGCGTGGGCGTGGCGGACGTCAGCGGGTCGCGGCCAGGCGCTGGACCGCGGTGAGCGGGATGGGCAGCCAGTCCGGGCGGTGGTGGGCCTCGTAGACGGCCTCGTACACCGCCTTCTCCGCCTCGAAGGCGCGCAGCGCCACCGGGTGGCAGCGCGGGTCCGTGCCGCCCGCCGAGGCGTAACCGGCGATGAAGGCGCGGCGGTTGCGGACCGCCCAGGCGTAGGCGCGCCGGGTCTGGCGCAGCCGGCCGGCGGCCCCGGCGGCCCCCGCCGTGGCGGGCGGGGCGGGCTCGCCGGTCAGTTCGACGAGGGCGTACTGGGCGGCGTAGTCGAAGGAGCGGAGCATGCCGGCGATGTCGCGGAGCACCGGCCGGGGGCGGGTGCGGGCGGCGGCGGGCCGGTCGGGTTCGCCCTCGAAGTCGATGACCGTCCAGCCGTCCTCGGCCCGCAGCACCTGGCCGAGGTGCAGGTCGCCGTGGGTGCGCTGGGCGGGGACGCCGCGGGAGCGCACGGCGACGCGGGCGTGGTCGTGGTAGAGCGTGGAGATCCGGCCGACGAACCGTTCGAGCTGCGGCACCCGCCGGGCGGCGCGGGCGAGTTCGTCGGTCATCCCGGCCACCTCGGCCGCGACCTGCCGCGGTGAGAGGCGCACCACGGGGAAGGCGCGGGCGAGGGCCCGGTGGACCTCGGCGACGGCCCGGCCGAGGGCGTGCGCCTCGCCGGTGAAGCCGCCGACGGCGGGCACGCCCCGGCAGCTGCCGGTGATGCACTCGGCGGCCTGCCGGGTGGCCAGCCGCCAGCCGTCGCCGGCGGAGGGCACGTACGCCGAGAGCACGCCGAGGACGGTGTCCGGCTCGCCGGGGACGGTGGAGTACAGCCGTCCGGCGAGCGCGGGGGTGTGGGCGCTGCCGGCCGCGGTGAGCGCGGCGAGCGTGTCGGCCTCGGGGTGCGGGCCGGGTTCGGGGCTGCGCAGCAGCTTGAGGACGAGCCGGTCGTCGTAGACGAGGGTGGTGTTGCTCTGCTCGACGGCGAGCGGGCGGCCCGGGCCGGCCGGCAGGACCAGGCCCTCGGCGGCGGACAGCCGGGGCGCGCCCGGCGGCCCGTCCTCGGCGGCGGCCCGCAGCAGGGCGCCGGTCAGCCGGGGGTCGGCGGTGGCCTCGTACAGCCACCAGTCCTCCCACGGGCCGTCGGCGATCCGGCCGACGACGGCGTCGCCGAGTCCGCGGGGCACGGTCCGGCACAGGCCGAGCAGCAGCTGGTAGCGGTGGGGCCGGTCGCCGCCCGCGTGGTGGGCGTCGGCGAGGACGTGGAGCAGGGCCGGCGAGCCGTCCCGCAGGACCGAGACGGTGCGCAGCCGCAGTCCGTCGAGGCAGCCGCGTTCGTGGGCGAACCAGCGGCGGGTGACCAGCCAGGGCGTGAGGGCGGCGGCGAGCGGCTCGGTGTCGGCGGCGGAGGCGCAGACCGCGCAGGCGACGGAGACGGCGGTCACGCGTCGGCCCTCCGGACGGCGAGGACGTGCGCGGAGGCCGGCCCGTCGCCGGGCGCGAGGCGGACGTAGTTGTGCTCCGTCCAGCGGTGGCCGGTGCCGGTGAGCTCGTCGTGGACGTCGAGCACGACGTCCCAGTCCAGGCCGAGGGCGGGCAGGTCGAGGGAGACGGTGGCCTCCTGCGGCCCGTGCGGGTCGAGGCTGACGACGGTGAGGACGAGGTCGTCGCCGGCCTGCTTGGAGTACGCGACGACCTGGTCGTTGTCGGTGCGGTGGAAGCGCAGCGAGCGCAGGTCCTGGAGCGCGGGGTGGGCGCGGCGGACCCTGTTGAGCAGGCCGATCAGCGGGGCGATGGTGGTGCCGGCGCGGTCGGCCGCCGCCCAGTCGCGGGGGCGCAGCTGGTACTTCTCGGAGTCGGCGTACTCCTCGCTGCCCTCCCCCGCCGGGACGTTCTCGCACAGCTCGTATCCGGCGTAGACGCCCCAGGCGGGCGAGAGGGTGGCGGCGAGCACGGCCCGCTGCTCGAAGGCGGCGCGGCCGCCGGCGACGAGGGAGCGCGGCAGGATGTCGGGGGTGTTCACGAACAGGTTGGGCCGCAGGTAGTGGGCGGTCTCGCGGCTGAGTTCGGTGAGGTAGTCGGTCAGGTCCCGCTTGGTGTCGCGCCAGGTGAAGTAGGTGTACGACTGGTGGAAGCCGATCTGGGCGAGGGTGCGGAGCATGGCGGGGCGGGTGAACGCCTCGGCGAGGAAGAGCACGTCGGGGTCGGTGCGGGCCATGTCGGCGAGGACCGTCTCCCAGAAGGGGACGGGCTTGGTGTGGGGGTTGTCGACCCGGAAGATCCGCACGCCGCGGGCGGCCCAGAAGCGGAGCAGCCGCAGGGTCTCGGCGACGATGCCGTCGAAGTCGGTGTCGAAGTCGACGGGGTGGATGTCCTGGTACTTCTTCGGCGGGTTCTCGGCGTGGGCGATGGTGCCGTCGGCCCGGTGGCGGAACCACGCGGGGTGCTCGGTGAGCCAGGGGTGGTCGGGCGAGCACTGGAGGGCGAAGTCGAGGGCGGTCTCCAGGCCGAGGGAGCGGGCGCGGGCGACGAAGGCGTCGAAGTCGTCGAGGGTGCCGAGGTCGGGGTGGACGGCGTCGTGGCCGCCGGCCGCGGAGCCGACCGCCCAGGGCGAGCCGACGTCGCCGGGGCCCGCGGTCAGGGTGTTGCCGGGGCCCTTGCGGTGGCGTTCGCCGATGGGGTGGACGGGCGGCAGGTAGACGACGTCGAAGCCCATCTCGGCGACGGCGGGCAGCCGTTCGGCCGCGGTGCGCAGGGTGCCGGGCAGCAGGGTGCCGTCGGGGCCGGGGCGGGCGCCCTCGGAGCGCGGGAAGAACTCGTACCAGGAGCCGTAGAGGGCGCGCCGGCGGTCCACCTGGAGCGGGAACGGGCCCTCGGTGGTGAGGAGTTCGCGCAGCGGGTGGCGGTCGAGGACCTTCCGCACGGGCTCGGCGACGGCCGCCGCGTACCGCTCCCCGGGTGTCAGGGCGGGGGTGCGTACGGTGGCGGCCGCCGCGAGCAGGGTGCGCCGGTCGCGGCCGGGGGGCAGCGCGCGGGCGGCGCGGTCGAGGAGCCGGGCGCCCTCCTCCAGGACGAGCGCGGTCTCCGTGCCGGCGGGGAGTTTCACCTCGGCCTCGTGGCGCCAGGCGCCGACCGGGTCCGCCCAGGCCTCGACGGTGAAGCTCCACCGGCCGGGCAGGTCGGCGGCGGCGGTGGCGGTCCAGCGGTCGGTGCCGGGGGCCTGTTCGCGCAGCGGGAGCGGGGCGCGGTCGCGGCCCCGGGGGTCGCGCAGCACGACGTGGGCGGCGGGCCGGTCGTGGCCCTCGCGGAACACGGTCGCGGCGATCTCGAAGCGCTCGCCGACCACCGCCTTCGCGGGCAGCCGTCCGGCGGCGACGACCGGGCTCACGTCCGTGACCGGGATCCGTCCGACGACGGTGCGGTGCGCGGGCGGCGCGGCCTTCGCGGTGCGGTCCGCGACGAGCTGGAGGGCGGCGGGCCGTGCGGCGACGGAACGGACGGTGGCGGTGCGTGGCATGGTGGTCGGTCTCCCTCGGCGGGTCGGAGCGCGCGGCGGTGCGGGGTGGCCCCGCGGGTCGCGTACGGCGGTGGCCTGGCGGCCGGTTCAGGTGGTGTCGGCCCGGCCGCAGACCTTGCAGGCGGTCGGCTCGTCCGGTGCGGCGGCCGGGGCGGCGGGGCCGGCGGCGACGAGGGCCGGCGGGGCGGGCGCGGCCGGCGGGTGCGGCTGCTGTTCGGGCTCGCGGGCGGAGTGGGCCCGCAGCGGCAGGGTGACGGCCGCGTGGCCGGGCGCCGCGGCCTCCGTCACCTCGGTGCGCGAGCCCAGCACCTCCACCATGTAGAAGACGATGAGCACGGCGAAGCAGGTGAGGCTGGCGACCGCGCTGAGCAGGCCGACCAGGGTGGCGCCGAGGTAGAGCAGCGGCCCCATGGAGAAGTGCGAGCGGATGGTCGCCGCCTGCTGCGGGGTGATGAGGTGGCTGAGGTGGCGGTGGCCGCGCGAGGCGTACCACCAGATGGCGTTGAAGGGCAGTCCGCCGACGGTGAGCGTGAGCCCGTAGAAGACGGCGGCGGCGCGCTCCCCGTGCCCGGAGGCGAGTCCTTCGGCGAGGACGTGGGTGGAGAAGGGGATGAACGCCACGTTCATGAGCAGCAGCAGGTTCATCAGGAGCAGCGGGCGGTCGACCCGGCGGATGTAGAAGAGCATGGTGTGGTGGTTCATCCACACCACGCCGATGATCAGGAAGCTGAAGACGTACGCGGCGTAGGAGGGCCAGAGGGCGAGCAGCCCGTCGAGCAGGGGCCGGTCGTGCGGCAGCTCGATCTCCAGGACGAGCAGGGTGATGGCGATGGCGAAGACGCCGTCGCTGAACGCCTCCAGGCGGCTGGTGCTGATCTCGTGCACCTCCGCGTTCGCGGGGTGCGCGGTGCGCGGCGGCGCGGTGGAGTCGTGGTGGGAGAGGTGTTTCACGGGTGTTCCCTTCCGGTGGCGGGGGGGGGCGCGGGCGCGGGCGCCCGGCGCGGGCGGGCGGGGCCGGGGCGGGGGGGGGGGGGGGCGAGAGGCGGGGGAGCGGCGCGCGCGG
>NZ_JBHYKM010000175.1:8180-12287 GCF_042741435.1 Streptomyces sp. NPDC058955
GGTTCGCGGGGTGCGGGGGGCGCGGCGGCGCGTTGGTTTGGTGGTGGGTGCGGTGTTTCCCGGGTGTTCCGTTCCGGTGGCGCCGGCCCGCGAGCGGCGGGCCGGCGCGGTGTCGGCCGGCTGCCGGACGGGGCGTCGGCCGGCTACCAGGGGATGCGCCGGCGGGCGTGGAAGAAGCCGGCGGTCGGGCCGTCGTCGGGCAGCCGGGCGAGCCAGGCGACGGTGTCGGCGCCCTGGTCGGGGCTGAGCGGGGCGCCGGCGCCGCCCATGGCGGTGCGGACCCAGCCGGGGCAGACGGCGTTGACCTTGACGGTGGGCGGGACGGCCGCGGCGACGACCAGGGTCAGCGCGTTGAGCGCCGCCTTGGCGATGCCGTACGCGGCCGGTCCGGGGGTGGCGGCGGTGAGCTGTCCGCCGGTGGAGGAGACGTTGACGACCCGGCCCCAGCCCCGTTCGGCCATGCCGGGCACGAAGGCCCGGCAGGTGCGGAAGGCGCCCATCAGATGGATGTCGAGGGTGTCGCGGAGCAGGTGCTCGGAGACGTCGAAGAACGGGGTCGTGGGGTAGGTCCCGGCGTTGTTGACCAGGACGTCCACGGTGACGCCGTCCTCCCGCAGCCGGCGGGCGCAGTCGGCGGCGCCGGCCGGGTCGGTCACGTCCAGCCGTTCGACGCGGACGGCGAGTCCGTCGGCGGCGAGGCCCCGGGCGGCCTCCCGGCCGCGCGCGGGGTCGCGCGCGGTCAGGACGACCTCGTGGCCCGCGACGGCGAGCCGGCGGCAGACGGCGAGGCCGATGCCGCGGTTCGCACCGGTCACGAGGGCGGTGCGCCGTCCGGCGCCGGCGTGGTCGGCGGGCACCGTCAGGCGTCCTCGCCGCCGATGATCCAGTGCTCGCGGACGGCCATCCGGTGGAGGTAGCGGGGCTCGGTGAACTCGCCGAGGTCCTTCTCCAGGCGGGCGAACTCCTCGGACTCCAGGGCGGCGGCCAGGGCGTCCTCGTCCTCGAAGGAGAGCAGCCAGGCGGCGTCCAGGATCGCCTCGCCGACGGCGTAGGCGCCGTCGCGGACGTGGCACTGCTGGTACCGCTGGAGGCCGGGCACGGCGAGGGCGAGCTCGGCGTGCGCGCCGAGGGCGCGCTCGCGGAAGGCGGCCACGGAGGTGCCGTTGACCCGCTTGACGAGGAGGACCAGCTTGACCGGGTGGGGCCGGTCGGCGCCGGGTCCGGCGAGCAGGGTGTGGGCGTCGGTGTCGAGGACGACGGTGCGCCAGAAGGCGGCCCAGTTGGGCTCGTCGAGCCGGGCGCCCTGGAGGAACTCCTCGGACTGGAGGGAGGCGAGCTGCTCCTCGTCGTTGCGCAGCCAGATCTCGGCGATGCCGCTCCACAGCGGGTCGGCCTCCGGGTCCTCGCCGGGCAGCGGGACGCGGGTGTCGACGGCGTAGCGGGCGATCTGCTTGATCCTGGCGGCGTACGTCGGGGCGTGGACGTCCAGCCAGTAGCGCTGGAACTCCTCCTCGGTCATGCCGGGCTTCGGGTGCGCGAAGATCAACTGGTGGATCACGGTGACTCCTTGACGGTGGGTCAGGCGGCGGCGAGCGCGGTGCGCGGGGGCCGCTCGGCGAGCAGGTCGATGAGGGTGCGGGCGAGCAGGTGGCAGTGGTCGCCGGTGCGCGCGGTGATCAGGTCGTCGTCGATGACCAGGTCCTGGTCGACGTAGATGCCGCCCATGTTCCGCAGGTCGCCGAGGAGGTTGTTGTGGACGACCGCGCGCCGGCCCTTGACCACCTCGGGTATGGGGGCGGCCAGCCACATGCCGTGGCAGATGATCCCCTTGAGGAGGGCGGGGTCGTCGAAGGCCCGGCGCAGGAAG
This sequence comes from Streptomyces sp. NPDC058955, assembly GCF_042741435.1. Lineage (NCBI taxonomy): Bacteria > Bacillati > Actinomycetota > Actinomycetes > Kitasatosporales > Streptomycetaceae > Streptomyces > Streptomyces sp. NPDC058955. Next base: position 10,048 of record NZ_JBHYKM010000175.1, read on the forward strand.
CGGGTGGCGGGCGGCAGCCGGTCGGGGTCGTCGGTGAAGCGCAGCCGGTCGGCGACCATGCCGGAGGGCACGACCACCGCCGAGTAGGCGTCGAGGGCGTCGTCGGACAGCTCCTCGAAGCTCTCGGTGACCTCGAAGGGGTACTGGTGCTCGTGGCCGTGGAAGGTGATGCTGTCCCTCCCCCACAGGCGGGTGAGGAAGTGGACCTCGGCGCCCTCCTCGGGAAAGCGCTGCTGGTAGTAGAGGATCTCGGGCTCGTAGAAGTCGCTCTCGATCAGGACGGCGATCTTGTGGCCGAGCAGTCGCAAGGCAGGGCTCCTAAAGTCGTCGGCGGCCGGTCGGTCGGGTGCGCACCGGTCCCGGGCGCCGGGTCCCGGGTCCGGGCGCCGATCAGCCGTCGCTGCGGCCGGTCACCAGGTGGAGGAGGAAGGGGCCGTCGTCGGCGAGCATCGCCGTGACCGCGGCCGGCACCTCGGAGGGCTTCTCGACCTTCAGCGCGGGCACCCCGAGGGAGCGGGACAGCTCGGTGAAGCCGATCTGCGGGGTGAGGTCGAAGAGGTCGGGGAAGGCGTGCGGGTCGATCTCCTGCTCGCGCCAGTACTGCTCGATGTTGTCCTTGAGCAGTTCGTAGGCGCCGTTGTCGCAGATGACGAACTTGGCGCCGATGCCGTGCCGGGCGGCGGTCCACAGCGCCTGGACGGTGTACATGCTGCCGCCGTCGCCGGTGAAGCCGACGACCGTCCGCTCGGGGTGGGCGAGCTTGGCGCCGATCGCGCCCGGGATGCCGACGCCGAGCGAGCCGCCGCGGGTCTGGAACCAGTGGCCCGGCACGTTGGGCCGCAGATGGCGGAAGATGTCGGGCGAGGAGGTCAGCGCCTCGTCGAAGAGCACGGCGTCGTCCGGCAGCGCCCGCGCCAGCTCCTCGGCGAGCACCGAGGCCGGCATCGGCAGGGCTTCGGCGCGCCGCCGGTCCCGCAGCCGCTCGGCGGCGAGCCGTTCGTTCTTCCGCGCCGCGTTCGCCCGCACCCGCTCGGTGGCCTGGTGCTGGGCCTGCGGGGACATCCGGATGCGCAGCGCCTGGGCGAGCTGGGCGAGGGCCGGCTTGGGGGCGGCGAGGATGCCCAGGTCGACGGGGAAGTTCTTGGCGATGGCGCCGGGGTCGAGGTCGATGTGGACGACCGGGGTGCCGGGCGCGAAGACGCCGTCGAGGGCCGGGAAGACCTCGGGGAAGACATAGGTGCCGACGATGAGGACGGCGTCGGCGGCGGAGGTGACCGCGCTGCTGCTCGCGCCGAACATGTGGCCGAGCTGGCCGCCGTAGCAGGGGTGGTCGACGGGGAGGTTGACCTCGGCCCAGTCGGCGCCCCAGACGGGCGCGCCCCACAGTTCGGCGAGCCGGCCCAGCTCCTCCTGGGCGCCGCCCGCGTGCACCCCGTCGCCGGCGATGATCAGCGGGTTCTGGGCGCCGGCGAGGAGTTCGGCGGCCCGGCCGACGGTCGGGGCGGCGGGGGTGGCGGTGGTGTCCAGGTACGAGGTGGGCACCGCCTCCTCGCTGGTGAGCCCGTCCATCACGTCGGCGGGGACGACCACGAGGACCGGCCCGGCGGGCGCGGTGGCGGCCACCTTGAAGGCGCGGCGCAGGGTGCGCAGGGTGGAGTTCGGGTCGACGACCCGGGTGGCCCACTTGGTGACGGGCCTGGCCATGCCGACGAGGTCGGCGGCCATCTGGGCCTCCATCGCCTCGTAGGCGAGTCCGGCCTCGCCGACCACCACGACGAGCGGGGCGTGGCCGCGCATGGCCTGGTAGAGCATGCCGATGCCGTTGCCGAGGCCGACGCCGCTGTGCAGCTGGATCAGGGCCGGCCGCCGGGTGGCGCGGGCGTGCCCGTCGGCGATGCCGACGGCGACGGACTCGTGCAGGGTCAGGACGTACTCGAGGTCGGGGAAGCCGCGCAGCTCGTCGAGGAAGCCCTGCTCCACGGTTCCCGGGTTGCCGAACATGTACCGGACGCCGTCCGCCCGGAACTGTTCGAGCATGGCGACCCTGGCGGGTCTGCTGGGCATGTCTGCCGCCTTTCGTCGGTTGGGCGTGCCGCGCGCGGGGCGCGGCGGGGGCGCGCCGGGGGCCGCGGGCGCGCCCGGCGGCCGGGCCGGGGGCGGCGGCGGGGGCGGGCGCGCGGCCCGCGCCGGGCCCGCGCGGGCGGGCCGCGGCCGCCCGCCCGCCCCCCCGGGCCCCCCGC